>JAKONH010000300.1 GCA_022702045.1 Spirosomataceae bacterium | reverse complement strand
TCCGATGTCTATTCCGCTTACGAATACTTTACTCACGGGTTGTATCGGCTTTCTCAGTTCAGCGACATGTTTCAGGGGAGCTACGAACGCGTCATCGAAGCACCCGCCCGCGATCTGATGGAAAAGCAGTTACCCGTCTGGCGGGGCATTGTAAAAGGCAACAACATCCTGGTTGCCGCGCACAATCCCTACGCAGCTGAGGGACAAACGACGAGTCTGCTGGTGACCTACAAAAACTGGCAGCAGCGTATCCAGCTAACGGGCCGTGAAGTATATCTGTGCCGCTTCGATATGAGCGTCGTAACGGGAAACGAGCCAATAGCGCCAACCGTCAGCGTGTTTCCCAACCCCACCAGCACTAGCCTCACTGTGTCGTTCGGTCAGTTACCAACCAGCCCGGCTACGTTGGAATTAGTCAACGCGACGGGGCAAATCGTCGGTCAATGGCCCGTCTCAACAGCGACGAGTACCGTAAACGTCGCCACGTTGCCCGCCGGCGCCTACATCCTGCGGATCACCACCGATACTAATCAGCAGACTCACAAGGTCATTCTGAACCGCTGATTTGTCCTGAACTTTGATTTTTTTTGATTCCGTTGATGAGCTATGATTGCCTTTTTATTATCAGCGCAATCTGGCAAACCAGCGTCAATCATAGTTCGAGATTGTCTGAACTGTGATGCTTGTGAGTGCTCTGGTGAACTATGCTTCTTTGTTTTAAATCAATATAATCTGACAAATCGCACAAATCACAGTTCAGATATAGACTATGATTGTCTTTTTATCATCAGGGTAATCATACCAATCAGACGAATCATAGGTCAGATAACGAATCGACGGTCAACCAATGCCTAATCAGCTTCAGTACGAAACCAGCCCATACCTGCTTCAGCACGCCAACAATCCCGTCGAGTGGTACCCGTGGGGGGAGGAAGCCCTGAACCGGGCCATCGACGAAAACAAACCGATACTCGTGAGCATTGGCTATTCGGCCTGCCATTGGTGCCACGTTATGGAGCGCGAGTCGTTCGAGCGGGAAGGCGTGGCGCGGGTGATGAACGAGCATTTCGTGTGCATCAAAGTTGACCGGGAGGAGCGGCCTGACGTCGACGCCATCTACATGGATGCCGTACAGGCAATGGGCGTGCAGGGGGGCTGGCCACTCAATGTCTTTCTGATGCCCGACGCCAAACCGTTCTACGGTGTCACCTACCTGCCTACGCAGCAATGGGTGAACCTGCTCGCCAGCATCAATAACGCCTTTGTCGAAAACCGCGACGACCTGAGTCAGTCGGCCGATGCGTTTGCCCGCGAGCTGAATCTGTCGGATACCGAACGCTACGGCCTGACGGGCGGAAATCTGCACGTGACCCCCGATTTTCTGGACGTGCTCTACCGGAAGATCGCCGTTAAAGCCGACGATGAAAAAGGGGGTATGCGCCGGGCACCCAAGTTTCCGATGCCGACGATCTGGCGGTTTCTGCTGCGCTATCAGGCCGCTATCGACCACGTAGACCCCGACGCGCCCGAGATTCAGTCGGCGCTGCACCTGGTGACGCAGACACTCGACCGCATGGCGCTAGGGGGTATCTACGATCAGCTTGGTGGTGGCTTTGCCCGCTATTCGACGGATGTCGACTGGTTTGCCCCCCATTTCGAAAAGATGTTGTACGATAATGGGCAACTGCTGACACTGTATTCGGAAGCCTACAGCCTTACCCGTAATGAGCTCTACAAGCAGGTCGTTTACCAGACGATTGCTTTTGCGCAGCGCGAACTGCTGAGTCCGGAAGGGGGCTTTTACTCGGCGCTGGATGCCGACAGCGAAGGCGTCGAAGGTAAATTCTACACGTTTACGACGCCCGAACTCCGCGAACACCTTGGCGCTGACTTCGACTGGTTTGCCGACTTGTACCATATCACTGAAGAAGGTAATTGGGAGCATGGCGAATCCACGCCGGGGCGTAACATCTTACACCGCGTAGAAACCGACGACTCATTTGCCCAACGCATGGGCTGGACAACTGACGAATTGACCGCCAGACTTCAGCCAATCCATGAGCGGCTGATGGCCGTGCGCGACACACGTATCCGGCCGGGGCTGGACGATAAAATTCTGTGTTCGTGGAACGGGCTGATGCTGAAAGGACTGGCAACGGCGTACCGTGTATTCAACGAGCCGGAGTTCCTGACAGTGGCGTTGCGACAGGCATTTTTCCTGCTGCGCAAGATGCGCGACAGTCGCAACGGTCGACTCTGGCATACCTACAAGCTGGGCCGGGCGCGGCAGGCGGGTTTCCTCGACGATTATGCCGCCGTCATCGACGGATTGCTGGCGCTCTACCAGGCAACGTTCACTGAAAGCTGGCTGACGGAAGCAGATCAGCTGATGCAGTACGTGCTGCTCAATTTCAGCGATCCCAACACCGGTAGTGAAGCGGATCCGATGTTTTTCTTTACCGACAAAAATGGGGAAGAGCTTATCGCCCGCAAGAAAGAACTGTTCGATAATGTGATTCCGGCGTCTAACTCGATGATGGCAGAAAACCTGCTGACATTGAGCCTGCTGCTCGAACGCCCGGCCTATGCCGAACGCGCCGATCAGATGCTGGGGCGGGTACAGCCGCTGGTGCAGGCCAACGCCGACTACCTGTCGAACTGGGCGGGATTAATTGCACTCCGGTCCCGGCCGACGGCAGAAATCGCCATTGTAGGCCCCGACCTCGACCGCTTTCGGGCTGAAATAGACGCGGTGTATTATCCGAACAAAGTGCTGAGTGGTACCACCGATCGTAGTGATCTACCCCTGCTTGAACAGCGGGGGACGCTCGACGGCAAAACGGCCTTGTATGTCTGTTATAACCGCACCTGCCAGTTGCCCGTCACCAGCGTCGACGCCATGTGGACGCTGGTATAAGGGTGTGAGCAAACAGCATGTTTGGGCGTGATAACGATCAGGTAAGAACCTGACAAGCGTGTTCGTTGGTGCTGATGGGCGTCATAGGGATGCAGACGGGGTTGCTGTTGTTTTGTGCTATCAATCAAACGCACAACGATCATGGCAACGCTTTCACATACATCGGCTTATACCACATCATCGACTACGGGCTGGCAGGCTCGCTACCACAAATTCGTTACCGACGGCGAGTTTAACCGGACAGGCTGGGCTGCCACCGGGCTGGCCATTCAGGGCTGCATACTATCGCCCACGCTGTTGCTGACAATGGCGCATCTGGGCGGGGGCGACTGGCAGTTTCTGGTTGGTATGCTGTGTTTTCTGTTGGTGCTAGTGCCTATTCTGGCGGCCATGCCCCTGAAAAACCTTGTTCCCGCGTTTGGCATAAGCGTCGCTATTCAACTGGCGATCATCCTGCTGAATATCCTCTGACCGGGTAATACATACAAGGCGCATGGCCCGATTCCTGAGCAGGAGTCGGGCCATGCGCCTTGTATAATTAGTGAAAGTCAGACAGTCGTTTCTCTGGATGAAACAATTAATTAAGTTTCTGATTAGTAGTAGATTGGCTATTTTTTATGGAAAGTGGTTACAGGCATAGTTTGTCCTCCCGAGCCTGCGACCGGGTCGCAGGCTCGGGAGGACAGAAACAGGACAATACCAAAATCCTGAACTGCCTTACAACACGTTGAGGGAGACCAATACGGATAGAAATTGATAACAGCCGCTGCTAAGCTGCGTGAGTTCGTCGCTCATTCGGCGAATACGCAGGTCGATACCGGTGTACAGGGTGAAGCGCGGTTCCGAACAGTTGGTGGGTGGGCAGACCGCATGCGCACAAACCATGTCGAGCCGCAGCCGCTGTAGCCGACTTTTCAGGTTGTTAAATTTACTGACGTACTGAACGGCCCGATGGCGTAGCAACGGGGAGTTGTGCTGCGTCAGTAAATCAGTCAGTAAGTCAACCGTCTGGGTAATTTCCTGTTCGTGCTGCGTCAGTGCCTGATCCCAGTGCTGGTGCTGTGTGCGGCAGCTATGATGCAGGCTGGGCTCGTCTTCGCAGGAGAGAGTTGTTAGTGTATCGGTCATATCGAAGCGTAATTGGTACATTTAGATGGCTAAAAGTAGAGAACGGTTAGCGGCAGGATATTGACCATTGTTAGCCGATGGGCTGACATGTGTCAGGTCGCCGACTGATGAGCCCCAGCTGATTCTGGTCAGGAAGCACCGATTTTTGGGCTGTGAATCGGCCGGGCCGGTCAGGCGCTGTACGTTCCTTCGTGACGAACCAGTTCGACGCCCCGCTGCACCAGAATCAGAGTCGGGAAACGGGTGACGCCAAAGCTGAGTACGACCGCCGGATGTTGGCTGGCATCAATGTGAATGATCCGCGTAGCCAGGCCCGGCGGGCGTTGCAGCCGGTCGATCAGTTGCGCTTGCTGATGACTGGCTTCGTTGGGAACTGTCGGTGCGTGGAAAACCAGCAGTACCGCCGAATCGGAATTGGGGCAAACGGGCGGGTTTGTGTGAAGCATAAACGATGCGATCAAAATCAGTCGTAAAATTGAGTTGTTGAGCGCTGGGGTGGTATGACGACTGTCAAACCCGAACTTGATTTTCGACAGACCGGGTTGGCGCTACGGCCTATTACTTGTGCAACTATGGTAACAAACACCGCTACACCTGTGCTGATGGCGCTGCTTGCCGAACCGGGCGATGATTTTATCGGCCTGTTCGACCTCACTGCCGGGCAGTTTACCCATGTTAATGTCGTGGGGCTGGCTATGCTGGGCTTTCCAACTGACACCGATGGGCTGACGCAGCTGAACCGGAGCGATGCGCAGGCTGCGCTGAGTCAGCTCGTGACGCAACTGGCGCGGCCGGGAACGGTGCAGCCCATGCACGGTACGGAACTGGAACTGACACAGGCCGATGGAACACCGTTCCGCGTGCGGCTGACGGTGCTGACCATCCGGGAGAACGGTACTGACTTCTGGCTGGTCCGACTGCGCAATTCCGGGCGGCTGTACCAGGCCGAGCGGGAACTGCAACAAAGTCTGCTGCGCTACGAAGCGGTATTTACCAACGCGACGATCGGTATTATCGTCGCGAATCGGGCTGGCCAGATCGTGTCAGCAAATCAACTGGCACGGCAACTGTTCGACTACCCTGACAACGAACTGGTTGGCCTGTCGATCGATCAGCTCGTACCGACCAATGTCAGTCAATACCACGAGCGGCTACGGCAGTCGTTCAACGACAATCCGCAGGTACGGGCTATGGGGCATAACCGCGACCTGCACGCCCGCCGGAAAGACGGGTCGGTCTTTCCGGTTGAAATCAGCCTGAGTTACTTCCGGAAAGACGAGCAGTTGTACGCCGTTGCCTACATCATCGACATCACGTTTAAGAAAGAAGCGGAGCAACAACTGCTGACTCACCGCGACCGCATCGAACGACTCAACGCCGAACTGGAGCAGAAAGTCATTGACCGGACGCATGCGCTCATGACGACGCTTGAACAACTGGAACTATCGAAAAACGAACTGGCCAAAGCGCTGTCGGCTGAGCGGCAACTGGGCGAACTGAAGTCGCGCTTTGTGTCGATGGCGTCGCACGAATTCCGCACCCCTCTGACCACCGTCCTGACATCGGCATCGCTGATTGAGAAGTACCCCGGTCTGGACCAGCAGGACAAGCGGCAGAAGCACATTCAGCGCATCCGGGCATCGGTCGAGCATCTCAACGACATCCTCGAAGAGTTTTTGTCGGTCGGTCGGCTGGAAGAAGGCAAGATCGAAACCCGGCCGGTGTGGGTCGATCTGGGCCGACTGGTTGACGACGTTAGTAGCGACATGCAGTCTATGCTCAAACCCGACCAGCGTATTCAGACGGTGCTAAACGGACCGGACGGGGTGTGGCTCGATTCGTCGCTGCTGCGTAAAGTAATCGTCAATCTGTTGTCTAACGCGATCAAGTATTCGGGGGCGGGTTCGCTTATCCAGGTGCGCGGTCACTGGCAGCAGGGCGAGCTAACCCTGTCGATTGCTGATCAGGGTGTGGGTATTTCTCCGGCCGATCAGGAGCACCTGTTCGAACGATTCTTTCGGGCTAAAAATGCAGGTAACGTGCCCGGAACCGGATTAGGGTTGCACATCGTCGGTCGCTATGTCGAGCTGATGGGTGGCCGCGTACACCTGCATAGTGAACTAAACCAGGGCACAACCGTGTCGCTGACGCTCCCCTATGAAAACCATACTGCTGATTGAAGACAACGACGGTATCCGCGAGAATACGGCCGAGATTCTGGAACTGACGGGCTATCACGTGCTGACGGCCGAAAACGGGAAGGAGGGTGTCGAACAGGCGCTTACGATCCGGCCCGATCTGGTTATCTGTGACATTATGATGCCCGTTCTGGATGGTTACGGCGTTCTGCACATTTTCAACAGGAATCCGCAACTGGCCGGTATCCCGTTTATCTTTTTGACGGCCAAAACCGAACGGGCGGATTTCCGGCGGGGCATGGAACTGGGTGCCGACGACTACCTGACCAAGCCTTTCGATGAGAGCGAACTGCTCAGCGCGATTGAAGGACGACTCAAGCGATTCGAGCAGGTTGGTGGCCCGACGGCAATACCCCAGTTCGTCAACGGGCAGCCCTCGCCAGCTGATGCAGTCCGGCACATCAACGGGTTGACGGATCTGGTAACCGAACGAAAAGTGCATGCTGTCCGGCGGAAGCAGTACGTTTACACCGAAGGCGACGACCCCACGCGGCTGTACTATGTAAAATCAGGCAACGTCAAGACGGTACGTACCAACCCCGACGGTAAGGAGCTGACTACGGAGTTATACAGCCCCGGCAGTTTCTTCGGCTACGTCGCCCTGCTCGAAAATGCGCCGTACACCGATTCCGCCGTGGCTATCGACGATGTCGAACTGGTTTACATTGCCAGTGATGAATTCCAGCAGCTACTCACTGATCCACGGGTAGGTCATCAGTTCATCCGGCTACTGGCGGGATACGTCAGTGAGCGGGAGTCGCAATTGGTGAGCATGGCCTATAATTCACTCCGCCGACGCGTGGCCGATACCTTACTACGGCTACAGCGGGGTACTGACCAAACAACATTTCCCGACTTGATCCAACTGTCGCGCGACGATCTAGCGTCGATCGTGGGTACCGCTACCGAGTCGCTGATTCGCATCCTAAGCGAATTCCGGCAGGACGGTCTGATCGAGCAGACGCACGGTGTTATCCGCGTTCTTCACCCCGACAAACTTCGCCGGGCTAACTGGTAAGTAAGTCTAGCCCAGGGCTGTGTAATCGCGCTCCTCGACCAGATTGTCGACGTCACCGTCTTTGTCTGCCAACAGATCGTCGTGCACAACCTCCTCGTCTTTTTGGTCGTTTACTTCGTCTTCTTCGGGTTCCTGATTTGTGATTGCCATCTGTCTTGAACTATGATTCCTCTGAGTACGATGATAGGCTGTGATTCTTAATCAATCAGGGTAATCAACTAATCAGACGAATCATAGTTCAGACAATCTTGCATTATGATTCGTCTGATTACACGGATGGTCTATGATTTTTTGAATCAGGGCTATCCGTGTAATCACAGGTCAAGATTGTCAGAACTATGATTCGTCTGATTGCGCTGATGGGCTGTGATTCATTTTTTGAATCAATGCAATCATACCAATCAAATAAATCACAGTTCAGATAATTGAATCACAGGTCAGGACCAGGCCGTAATTACCAGAATGCGACGGCCGCCGTGGTCGCGGTGCTCACCCAGATAAATGCCCTGCCACGTGCCGAGATTCAGTTGGCCGTTGGTAATCGGAATGGTGACGGCGTGACCCAGCAAAGCCGCTTTTAAATGCGCGGGCATATCGTCGGGGCCTTCGTAATTGTGCTTGAAATAAGGCGCGTTCTCCGGTACGGTCCGGTTGAAAAAGCTTTCGAAATCCTGCCGGACTGTTGGGTCAGCATTCTCGTTGATGCTAAGACTTGCTGACGTATGTTGAATAAAAACGTGCAGCATGCCCGCCTGCACCTGTCGCAGTTCGGTAAACTCGCGTTCTATAATTCGGGTGATCAGGTGAAAGCCGCGCGAGAAAGCGGGTAGCTGAATGGTTTTCTGGTAAACAGGCATAGATGGGTAGACGATGAACAATGCTAGTAAAGAAACAAAACCAGTAAGGGTTTGGCCCGACGACTATATAGTAACTGAATAAGAATTCATAAAACATAATTTATTAGCAAATAAATTAGCTTATTTCTTTCTATTTTGATTCATTCACCCTACCCGTTCACTACCATGCATAAGCTATATACCTACCTAGTTGCAGTGATAGTTGTCGCGCTGTCGGCCTGTACCGACCACCGCGTTCAGGATCTGACACCCGGCTCCGCCACAGCTCGTCTGCGGGTTAGCTTAATAACGCAACTCGTTACCGGAGGAATCAGTAAAATAAGTCAGTTTACCTATGATGGTCAGAATCGACTTCAGCGCATCATAACCTACCAGAGTCCCGACAGCAGTGTATCGGAGGTAGAGCAGACGACGTACCAGTACGATGGACAAAACCGGCTGACACAGGTTCGGCAGGAAGCCACGTTGTATCCAAGAGGAAGTCAGCCCAACCGGGTCGCGCAGTATACGTATGGCTACAACGCAGCCGGGCAGGTGACGTCAATCGCCTATGCAAATGGCTATACAATCTCGCCCGTGTACAGCACATCAGGTGTGTTACAGAGCGCCCATCGCTACTTCGCCACGGGGGGATTGACGATAAGTGGGAGTGACTCGTTTACGTTTACAGGGGCCAACCTGACGAACTACGTGGTAAGCTATACGGTGGCCGGGCACGGTGGGCCGGCCGGGCCACCTTCGTCGCTCACGCGTGCGTACACATACGACACCAACACAAATCCGTTTTACGGGACTACCGTGATTCCCGCGCCGTACCCGAATGGCTACGTTAATCTGGTATCGTCTCCCGGTTCGGTGGTAACGTATTTTGGGGGCGTCGATAATGTGCTGAATCTGAGTCCTGCCAACGTGTTGACAGAAACGGCGTCGACGGGGGAGACGAATACGTATCAGTATCAATATAACCCGGCTGGCTTGCCGACGATGCGTACCCGGACAACAACCAGCAGTGGAACGAACAGTACGCAGACGTTGCAGTTCAGCTATGAAACCTATTAGCCGTAGGAAGGGCTACATGATCCGATCGCCGTTTTCGCTGACGAACGCACCCCAGGCTCCCTTCTTTGTCTTTTTGTTGGACACCATTGGGATCGCGTTTTCGTGGAAATGGTGGCAGACGGCAATCGCCAGCGCATCGGTCGCGTCGAAAAATTTGGGCTGCAAATCCTCCCGGAGCAGGTGGCTGACCATGTGCGACACCTGATCTTTGGTGGCGTTACCGTTGCCCGTCACCGACTGCTTGATCCGTCGGGGGGCATACTCGACAATCGGAATGTTGCGCGACAGGGCAGCGGCCATGACCACGCCCTGCGCCCGGCCCAGCTTGAGCATCGACTGGACGTTTTTGCCGAAGAACGGGTCTTCAATCGCCATCTCGTCGGGGTGGTATTCGTCGATCAGCCGAAGAATGGTATCGAACAGCTTCTGTAGCTTCAGCTGGTAGGTGTTATATTTGTTCAACTCAACGACACCGTACTGAATCATGCTCATCACGCCCCCTTTGACCGAAATGAGCCCGTAACCGGCTATCTGTGTGCCGGGGTCAATCCCGAGAATGATTTTTTCGGGAATGACAGGGACTGATTTAGATTCGACGCGCATCGGTAGTTCGTTGAGGATTTCTGCAAAGTAACGTATTTGACCCAATTTTGACGTTTAACCTGTCAAAGAAAATCCGGTTCTGGCTCAAAGTAGCCGGTTTTTGTGTACTGCTGGCGTACATCGGATACGTATTACAGCAACAGCCGTTCGACTGGGCGCAGGTACAGACGCAGTTCAGAACGGTCGCGCACCCCGAACGCTGGGCCGCGCTGCTACTCCTGCTGGCACCGGTCAACTGGGGCCTCGAAGCCCTCAAGTGGCAATGGCTGCTTCGGCGGGTCGAAACGGTATCGTTTGCCGATGCCTACCGGGGAATACTGGCGGGCATGACGCTGAGCTTTGCCCTGCCTGCGCAACTGGGCGATGTGGCCGGACGGGTGCTGTCGTTGCGGTCGGCGGGGCGGGGGGCTGCGGTCGGCGCGTCGATGGTGGCGGGTGGTATGCAGTTTTACGTCACCCTGGTACTGTGGACACTGGCCCTGGGCTGGCACCTGTATCAACTACCCGTTCGGCAGACACCGGCCGCCTGGTGGTTGCTAGGTACGTGCGTGGGACTGTCGGTGCTGGGCGTAGTCTTCGG
>JAKONH010000268.1 GCA_022702045.1 Spirosomataceae bacterium | reverse complement strand
GCCCGGAAACAGGAAACACGCCAGGATGTTAAGAAGGTAGGCGACAAAGTAGAAAATGGCGTGGCCGATGGCGCACACGCAGTAGGTACGGCTGGCCGTGCTGTGGGGAAAGCCGGTAAGGCTACCGGGAAAGCTGTAGCGAATGGCGCTAAGGCAACCGGCCGGGCCGTGACCAAAGCTACGAAGGCTACCGGTCGCGCGATCAGCGGGGAAGCCAAGAAAATTGACAACTAGGCTGTTTTCGGTGCTTATTAGCGCGTCGACATAGCCATTGGTTCGTCAACCATGACAGGGGTTTCAGTAAGTGCGTAATGTGCTTGCTGGAACCCCTGCTCTTTCTAGCGCTATTCTCTCGCGCATTTTTCTGTTATCCCGACTTTCTTGTCATCCCGGCGGACCGGTTCTGTGGTCGGAATGACAGGGTTTTTCGTATTTTCTTCACTGTCAGTACCGTAAGTATCTACGCAGGAAAACTTCAAACCCCGGCTATGAATCTGCAGTTAGGTGGGCATGAACGCCATAGATACGCTAGCCGATACTGTTACCGAACTCATCAAGCGGGGGCAGTCCCCCGGGGCTACGCTCGACGCGATAGTTGGCTGCGTGGGGCAGTCGCTGCAGGCGGATCGGTGCTTTTTGTATGTCCGTCGGCCCGTGCTGGGGCTGGGGCGCACGGCGTTCTGCTGGCGCAGAAATGCGGACATCCCCACCAAAAACACGATTCAGCCCGAGTGGCAGGCCGACACGACGGACCTGCCCGACGAAGACCCGCTGATCCGGGCCGGGTTGGCCATGAAACCGTCGGTGTACGTCGATGATGTGGAGACCGCCGGTCCGCAAGTGCTGAACCGGCAGTTCGAGGAAGAAACTTTCGGGCACCGGGCGTTGATTCACGCCCATATTCAGAAAGACGGGCAACTGTGGGGCATTCTACAACCTTGTATGTTCGGCAGGCCACGACACTGGACTGCGCAGGAGAAGGAACAGATCGAGGCTATCCTCCCCCGCCTGCAACCGCTGATCGAAGCTTACGCAGCGTCTGCCTAATAAACGGACGTTTTTATACACGAGACGACATACGACTCGACCACGATTTCGCCCAGCAGCGTTCGCTTTTGGCTACGTTTCAATAAGCTTGTTTCTAGGTCAGTTGGCGCTTTGGCGACGTATTCCTGTCTCCGTTCGACATGGGCAAATGCTACCGGTAACACGTAATGGCCTCCGTAGCTGGCGTCCTGCGTCGGAATCGTACGGCTTACCTTAACCACTTCGTCCACAAACAGGGTATCGATTCCGTTGGGATTTTTGACGTCGGCGTTCGCGATCTTACCCTGCCTATCGACGTCCAGATACAGGTAAAGCCTGCCTTCGCTTTTGCGCCGTTGAGCCGCAGGGGGAAAGCGGATATTCTTCAGAAGGTAGGTAGTCAGGCCGGGGTTACTGGTGATAGGCGCCGGCACGCCCTGTCCCAGTGCATGGCAGGCCACAACCAACGATAGCAATCCGGTCAATATCTTTTTCATGTGTGGCGTAACCGGGTTCGTCCTCGAAGATATGCCTTTACTACCACAACTGATTCGCAGCGGTCAGGATAATGGGCTGCTTATCGGTGACGACGATCGTGTGTTCGTGCTGCACGGCCAGGCTATCTTTGGCGACTAATGTCCAGCCGTCGCCGTTCTCCTGCGCGTACGACGCTTTAGTCGACAGAAACGTCTCGATCGCTACGACGGAATGCTTCCGAAAACGCGTTTTGTTGGTCCGATCGTAGTAGCACAGAATTTCGTGCGGCTCTTCGTGCAGGCTCCGCCCGACGCCGTGCCCCGCCAGATTCTTAATCACCCGGTAGCCGCCTTTCTTCGCTTCCGTTTCAATCAGTCGACCGATTTCAGCGATTTGTACGCCACCCCGAATGTGGCTGATGGCTTTAGCCAGAATGCGCTTCGACGCTTCCACCAGAGCACCGCGCTGATGAACATCCTGCCCCAGCACAAACGACCCGCCGTTGTCCGACCAATAGCCGTTCAGCTCGGCCGACACGTCGATGTTGACCAGATCGCCCTCCTGCAAAAACCGCTTGGCAGACGGGATGCCGTGGCAGACTTCGTCGTTTACGCTGATACAGGTCCAGCCGGGAAAGCCGTAGGTGAGTTTGGGGGCCGACCGGGCGCCGTACTGTTCCAGCAGTTGCCGTCCGTACTGATCTAGGGCAAGCGTCGACATGCCGGGCCGGGCGTAGTCCTGCATGCCTTTGAGCGTCAGCCCGACAATCTGACTGATTGTCTGCATGCCAAGCAGGTCTTCTTCTGATTTTAACGACATAACGTTGTGCGTTTTTTTACGTGGCCCGCTTCTGTGCGAACTAGCTTGCAGCAGCAGACTCTTCTGATGGTGTAACTATGGCAACGGCAAACTAATCACCGTTTAGGCAGTGGAAGTTTAACAACCGTCGGATCGATCAATCAATTCCACAGGTCGTCACGGTCCTCGCACTGTCTATAGGAATGAGTTGATCACTTGCCCGGCATACCCTGTAAATACCTACATTTAAGCTATGCAAGTACGCAACGTCAG
>JAKONH010000253.1 GCA_022702045.1 Spirosomataceae bacterium | reverse complement strand
TGCTGGAGCCGAAAATCGTCAAAGAAGTAGCCGCTGCTGTTCGGGAGCCGATGCTAGTGGAAACCGATGAACCGGAAACAAAAGAAACTGCACAATTAGGGTTGTTTTCTTAATTTTACCCGTACGCCTCAACACCATCGGGGGCGGCTCAAGCTACGGAGCGGGTAACTACTACATCTCCATACTGGGCACGCCCAGCACCACGGGTCTGTGGGCGATTTTGTTTACCGGCCACCACTACACCCAACCCTTCACGTTCAACGCTGGGGCCGCCACCGGGGTCACTCCCGCCTTCCGGGGCACTGAACCCCAGGCCGCTGTCACTGCAGCTGACCGTACCTACCAAGCCTTCGAGCAGGAACGCCTGGCCTTTGCCGCCCTGCTGTCGGGCCTGAGCAGCAGTGAGCAGACCACAGCTAAGCTATCGGGCACCTATTCGGATCTGGTGCTGGGACCGGGTCAGGACGGTAAGTTTCCCACTACCAGGTCGGGCTTGCAGGTAGGCACGCTAAGCAGCGACAAGCAGGCGCTGGTGCTGGCAGCCATCCGGCTCTACGTCAACGATCTGGATGCAACCACGTCCACATCGGTGCTGACTAAGTACACCAACGAGCTGGCCAACACCTATGTGGCTTATTCGGGCACGACGGCCATGAGCAGTCAGAACGATTACATCCGCATCGACGGCCCGAATGTCTGGATCGAGTTTTCGTATCAGGGTGGCGTAATCATCAAAAACACGCCCCACTCCCACTCGGTCTGGCGCGACCACACGACAGATTATGGCGGCAACTAAGCAATCGACCACCTGTGATTAAACTGTCTGTTTCCATCAGCCGTCCGGTCGGATGGCTGGTGGTTTTTATCACCCTGTTTCTGAGCCTTGGCGTCATTCAGCCTACGCTGGCGCACCCCATGCCGAATTCGGTCGTACTGCTCAACGTACATGCTAACCGCATCGACGCCGAGCTGCAAATCCCACTGGTCGAACTCCAATCCGCCTGGGGGCATGCAGTCAACGATTCGTCGGCGGGCCTAATCGCCCGGCTGGGACCGCAGTTACGCGACTATCTCAAGAGCCACATCCGTCCACAAAGTCCCGGCGGGTGCTTCTGGACAGTGTCGGTGAACGACCTCGTTGTGCAGGAGACGCAGAATCCGATCGTTGGCGTATACCGCGAGCTGACAGCACATGTTCAGCTGGCCCCTCCTGTCGGCGAAGACGTTCGGCACTTTACATTTCGTTACGACGCCGTGCTGCATCAGGTCCGAACGCATAAGATTCTGGTAGCAGTGCGGCAGGACTGGGAACGCGGCCAGCTAGCCGAAGCAGCCCCCGTCCAGGTTGGCGAAATCAGCCTCGACATTGTCAACGACCGGGTGCTTCCCCTGCCGGTCAACCTGGCGTCGGGCCCCGCCGGACCGGGCAGTAGCTGGACAGGTTTTGTAGCGATGGTCAAACTTGGTACGCAGCACATTGCCGAAGGTACCGACCACCTCCTGTTTTTGCTGGTACTCCTCCTGCCCGCTCCGTTGCAGGTATCCGGTAAACGCTGGGGACGTTTCGGCGGGATACGGTACAGCATGCGTCGGTTACTGCTCATCGTAACGGCCTTCACACTGGGTCATTCCATTACCCTGCTGCTGGGCTCACTCGGCTGGGTGCGTTTACCTTCGCAGCCCGTCGAAATGCTGATCGCCATGTCGATTCTGGTATCAGCCATTCACGCCGTTCGGCCCATATTTCCTGGTCGGGAAACCTGGGTCGCAGCTGGGTTCGGTTTGATTCATGGTCTCGCCTTTGCCAGCACACTGGCGAATCTGCAACTCGACACGGGGCCGATGGCGTTGAGTATCCTGGGATTCAACGTCGGCATCGAACTGATGCAGCTAGTCGTGATTGGCCTAACGGTTCCCTGGCTGATGCTCCTGAGTCGCACACCGACGTATAGTTACGTACGAATTGGGGGTGCCGTGCTGGCAAGCGTAGCCGCTGTAGCCTGGATTATCGAACGCAGTAGCGGTCAGCCCAATAGCCTGACGCGGAGCATCGAACATGTGGTTTCGTACGCCCCTTACCTGCTGGCTGGCCTTGCCGTACTGGCAATTTATCTTAGCTGGCGTATTCGTCAACAGCGCACAGTTTCCTAGCTTGCCAATTAAATCGCCCAACTAACGATGCTTTCCGCTACATCCCGGCCGTTCGTACGATTATGCTGGCTAGTAACTGCGCTCCTTGGTCTGACAAACCAGTCAGGACTGGCTCAATCCGTAACACAACATCGTTGGCAGGGACAGGTGGACGTTGGTGGCTGGGCGGCTTCGGGGCAGGTGATGCCTTTCTGGCTTCGGGCCAATCAGTGGGGAACTGTACCGCTGACAGCCCCCGCCGGAACGCTACGGGCCAGCATCTGGAAGTCCTACCGAACCGATACGACCAGCCGCCCCCGCCAGTTCGACTGGTCGGCTGGGGCGCAGATGGTGGGCAACGCAGCCAGTGAAAGCCATGTGTTAGTACCCGAACTATACGTAAAAGTCCGGTGGAAAGCAATCGAGCTGGCCGTCGGGCGGTGGCGGCAACTGACTGGACTGGGCGATTCTACGCTCTCGTCGGGCTTTATTAATGGGTCAGGCAATGCAATCCCGATTCCGAAGGTACAGCTGGCCACGCGGGGGTATGTGCCGCTGGGCTTTACCAAACGGTTCGTAGCGCTCAATGCTGGCTTTGTCCACGGCTGGTTTACGGGCGCTTACATCCAGGGTTCGTACCTGCATCAGAAGTATCTATACCTACGACTGGGAAAACCGGCCAGTCGATTCAAAGGCTATCTGGGCGTTAACCACGAAGTGCAATGGGCCGGTCAGGCTGATTATCTGAAGGGATCAACGGCAGCGGTGAATGGCAAATTACCCTCACAGATCAAGTACTATCCGGCGGTGGTGCTGGGCACGCGCCCCGACAGTTGGGAGACCGCCGACTACACCAGTTTCGACGGGGCATACTGGTTTGGAAACGGGCTGGGCAGTATGGACCTGGGCGTCGAGATGAACACCCAGACGGGTACCTGGCTGCTGTATCACCAGCATATTTACGAAGATCTGTCGGGCCTGATCTGGGTCAATGCCCCCGACGGACTAACAGGGCTTAGCTGGCATAGAACGACCGGCGGTCAACAAAGTCGGCTGAATCGAGTCGTTGTCGAATACCTGACGACGACTAACCAGAGTGGTTCGACATTCGATTACAACGCCCAATATCAGGGTGCCGATAATTACTTCAATCATGGCCAGTATATCGAGGGCTGGTCGTATCTGGGTCGTACCATCGGCACACCGTTCATCATGCCAGGAAACGAAGTTCGGCCAACCGCCCGGCGAAGTCAGTATTTTCCCGGTAACCGGATCGACATGGGGTACGTAGCCGCGATGGGCCAGTTTGGCGCTACCCTGGCTTGGACCGTCCGGCTTTCCTACAGCCGCAACTACGGCACGTTTGGCGAACCGTACTCAACGCCACTCAGTCAGTTCTCGGCACTGGTGAGTGCCCAATGGCAACTGCCACGACTGACGGGTACCCAACTGACGGCTTCGCTGGCCACCGATCAGGGGCAGCTACTACCCGCAACCGCAGGTGGCTTCGTCGGCCTATGCAAACGATGGTGACTACCGCATCAAACAAATCATGCAGTTGAGATTCTTCTTCCTGACCAGCCTACTGGCACTACTAACGCTACAACTTGCCTTCGCTCACCTAGGTACGCTTACGGGCACAGTCAACGACGCTCAGACCCATCTGCCCTTGCGGGGCGTCACGGTCAAGCTGGTCGGTACCGACAAACTGGCGCTGACCGATGAACTGGGCCGCTATCGCTTCGACCGACTAGCCCCCATGCTGTACCGGATTGAGTTTTCGCACGTGGGCTATGCCTCCATCGCGCAGGAAACAGCCGTGGGCGATGATCAAACCGCACATATCCAGACGAGTCTGGTAGCAGCTCCGGTCAACCTGAGTACGGTAACAGTGTCGGCACTCCGGCCAGCGGATCAGCAACTCATCAGCAGTATCGACATCAGGCTACGTCCTATCGTCAACTCGCAGGAAATTTTGCGGCTGGTACCGGGCCTGTTTATCGGGCAGCATGCCGGTGGTGGCAAAGCCGAACAACTCTTTCTACGAGGCTTCGACCTCGACCACGGGACCGACATTCGCCTGAGCGTCGACGGTATGCCAGTCAACATGGTATCGCATGCCCACGGGCAGGGTTACGCCGACTTACACTTCGTTATCCCAGAACTGGTCGAAAGCGTCGATTTCAAGAAAGGGCCGTACACTACCGATCAGGGAAATCTGGCTACGGCAGGCTGGGCTAATATGCGTACCCGGACGACTCTCGATCGTTCGTTCGTTAAGCTGGAAGCCGGTCAGTTCGACACCTACCGAGCCGTAGCGGGTATCAATCTGCTGAGCGCAACCGCCCGGCAGCGCAACCAGTCGGCTTATTTGGGGGGTGAGTATTCATACAGCGATTCGTATTTCGACAATCCGCAGCATTTCAAGCGCGTCAACGTGGTGGGTAAATACCACAGCCACATCGGTCAGACTACCAACCTGACGCTGACAGCTTCGACGTTCTGGAGCAAATGGAATCACTCCGGGCAGATTCCAGACCGGGCCGTTGCGTCAGGACTAGTCGGCTGGTTCGGGTCCATCGATCCTACGGAAGGGGGCGAAACCAGCCGCACGAATCTGAACGCGCAACTGACGACGATAACGCCGAAGAACCACATCATCAAAAACCAGTTTTTCTACAGTAACTACAATTTTGAATTGTATTCCAATTTTACCTTCTTCCTGAACGATACCCTCAACGGCGACCAGATTCGACAGAAAGAACGACGGAATCTGTTTGGCTACAACGGCAGCTACGCAACCCAGGCAACCATCGGCCGCACAAGCTGGACAACCACACTGGGTGCACAGTACCGCCAGGATTTGACACAGGGAACTGAACTGTCGCACACAAAAGACCGCATCATCACGCTGGCACGTCTTCAGTACGGCAACGTCAACGAAATCAACGCAGCGCTGTATGCTGATGAAGTCGTAGCGCTATCGAGTCGATTTAGCATCAACGCCGGGGTACGCGTCGATTATTTTCGGTCCCAGTACGAAGACTTACTAGGCGCTCCTGCCACAACCAAACGGGTAACACAGGCCATCGTATCGCCCAAGCTGAACCTGTACTATACGGTCAACCCGCACCTGCAACTATACCTCAACACGGGAAAAGGGTTCCATTCCAACGACGCGCGGGTGGTGACTGCTGAAAGCGGACCGCTCCGGCCTACCAGACAGATTTTGCCCGGCGGCTACGGTTCTGATCTGGGCATCATTGTCAAACCGTTCCCCCGCCTGCTGGTTAACGCAGCGGCCTGGTATCTGTACCTGCAACAAGAGTTCGTGTACGTAGGCGATGCAGGCGTCGTTGAACCCAGTGGCCGCTCACGCCGGATGGGGCTGGACCTGTCGGCACGCTATCAGCTAACCAAAACGCTCTTCGCCGATTTGGATCTAAACACCGCCAACCCCCGCTCCCTTGACGCCGAAGCAGGTCAGAACTACCTGCCCCTGGCACCCGTCTTTACGTCAACAGGAGGCCTGTCGCTACAAACCGGGCGCGGGCTAAGTGGGTCGCTGCGGTACCGCTACCTAGCCGACCGACCAGCCAATGAAGATAACACCGTGGTAGCGAAGGGTTATTTCGTAACCGATCTGCAGGCTAACTACAGCCCGCCTGGATTAGCCCGCAGCAAGTACACGATTGGTCTGACCATTCAGAATCTGCTCAATACGCGCTGGAAAGAAACCCAGTTCGACACTGAAAGTCGGCTGAAGGGCGAAGCTCAACCCGTCAGCGAAATTCATTTCACGCCCGGCACGCCGTTCTTCGCCCGCCTGAGCCTGACTTATTTCTGGTGACCATAGCCGAAGCATTACCTATATCGATTTGTGAATTGCCTTTCTGACTCACCTCGTCGAGACCAGCCACGTTATTTTCGACACAAAACGGAGCTAACCTTGTTTATACCTCGCATTGTGGTTGTCCACTGCAGCATGGTCGACCATACCAGCAGGCGGTACCGCAAGGCAGCGATTAATCTGCTTCACGAACAACCCAGTTATGCTCAAGTCTTATCTCAACGCGTTTCAACTAGGCATCGTCGCTGGTATGCGGGCGATGACAGCCCCCGCCCTCGTCAGTAACAAAATCGCATCGGCCTCCGTCAACCCGATGAACAATAGTACACTACGTTTCATGCACTCGTCTACAGCGGCCACCCTTTTCAAAGTTGCGGCCATTGGCGAACTGATTGGCGACAAGATGCCGAACGCGCCCGACCGCATCGCCTTTCCGGCTATCCTGGGACGCATCGGCTCGGGTGCTCTGTCGGGAGGGGCATTAAGTGAAGCTGAGGGCAAGGACTCGACATACGGTGCGATAGCCGGTGCCGTAGGGGCCACCGTCGGTAGCTACGCGTTCTACTACCTGCGCCATTGGCTGACAACGGAGCAGGATATTCCCGACCCGTACGTGGCACTGGCCGAAGACGCGCTGGCTATCGGCGCGGGTTACCTAACCGTACAACAATCGGAAATCCGGGGCGTGATGGCCTGAACACTAAGCGATAGTAGCCATCCTCTACCAAGTTTTTATTGACTGTTGTTGGCTGCATTTTACTTCATTCCGAGTGGTTGGCGATGTGCCAACCACTTTTTTATGTGCGGTGGTAATACAGTTCACAGCCTTGTCTTTTACGTATACTTGCTGCTGGTTTTACTACATCACGTAGCGCCGTATGTCAAAACGTATAGTCAGCCTCTTCGGTATAGTCTTCGTTACCGGTGCGTTTATCGCCCTTCGAATGGGACTTATATTGGCTACCAGCACACTGACTACGTCTGGTATTTGGTCCTGAGTGTCGCCATGGGCGCAGCCGGGATCTAAACACAGCCAACATCATGAATCATCGTAGCTTAACCGTATCGATAAAGCGCTATGAAATCCATGAAACAAATCTACATCTACGTAACGCTAAGCATGTTTTTCCTGCTTTCGGGCGTAACGTCAACCTATGCCTGCACTTGTGTCAGATACAGGAGTTGGACACTCAAATATGAGCTGAACAAGGCGACACTTGCCGTCAAGGGACGAATTATCAGTGGAAACGAGTACAAAGACCCCGATTTTCAATGGCCTCTAAAACTGTTTAGGCTCGTTATCGACAGGCGCTATAAAGCACCCGTAGGCACCCCTGACACTTTATCGATCATCACTGGTCGGTATAGCGACGGGTGCGGCTATGCATTCAAACTTGGCCGAGACTATATTGTCTATGCCACTGATTGGAATCCAACGGGCGCTGCGTCTACTAAATCAACGACGAGCCCGAGATCGGTCTTCTACACGGATATCTGCGCAGCCACGAAAGAATCCAATAAAAAAGAACTGGCTCAGTTAAGGCGCCTGACCCGCTGAACGCTTTCAGTTTCGCTAGCTCGTCACAAAACAGGCTTGCTGGTGAAATCATGGCTTATGTCAGCTGTCAGTTCGCTGCGGTTGAAAAGCACGTTTAACAACCGGTAAACCGTCATAGACCCTTATCTTTGTTGTCCAGTTACACGCATCAACGTCCTTCTGACTAGTTTGTGAAGGGGGCCCCGAGCAGCCACTCCTTCACGCTTTCGCTCTTTCGCTCATTTCTTCTGATGCAGGTTCTCAAGTTTGGCGGTACCTCCGTAGGTTCCGTAGAAAGTATCAAGCAGGTTATTCAGATCATCGA
>JAKONH010000252.1 GCA_022702045.1 Spirosomataceae bacterium | reverse complement strand
CCAGACCCCTTTGGGAAACGATGCATTCGTCAGGTTGGTTTCAAAGAGATATTCCCAGCCCACCCCGCTGGTGTTGGGATGGCCCTTCGGTGGCGTTTGGGCCATTGCTGACCAACTAAAACTGGTAACCAGAGTCAGGATAAACAGAAAACGCATGGATGAAATAAGCACAGAGGTCAACTCAATAAGTAGGCGTGGATGCCCAGGAAAAGTTGCTGATTGACAGGCCTAAACGGTTTTGGACACCTCTCAGGTCTACCCGTACGCATCCTACGACTGCATCGCGAGCCGGATATGAGCCAGGTGATGTTCGCCATGCCATACCGTCATCGACAGTGCCTGCGGTATCGTCAGCGTACGGGATCGTAGGGGATGGTAGTACGTAACGGCCAGTTCTTCGGGTTGTAACGAACCTGCCAGAAAGGCGATACGCCGGTGAACGCCGTATAGCATCGTCACCGAATCGGAAATGGGCGCATTCTGGGCTTCCGGGAGAGCCGCCCAGCCATTCATATCGACCATGATGGCGGTAGCACCAGGCTCGACAAGCGCATTTTTCAGGCGCAGGAAATGCAACAGATGTATATCCGCAACGTGGTGAACCAGCTGTTGGACGGTCCAACTGCCGGGGCGGTACTGTTTCCGTAGATCGTCGGATGTGGCGTTGTTCAGTACCAGCGCATACACGTCGGGCAATGTACGAATCTGGTCGACAAGCCGCCGGATGTCGGCGAGGGTGTATGTCTCCTGTGGTTGCCAGGGGCCAATTGGAAAACGGAGTAGGTCAATCGGTTCGGTGGTCATACGGGTAAACAAGGCGCAGCCCCGGTGTGAGGCTTTGCTGTAAAGATACGCGATTGACAAACGAGCCACTACCCACCCACAACCAAATAATAGCCGTAGGTGGGGAGTGTGGTAGCCGGCAGCAAATGGACCGGAGCCTGACGACTACGGTTGTAGCACCAGCATCGTGACGTCTCGTTTTTGTTTGACGAGGCCCAAACCTAGCATGGCTAAGGCGCGGGGCAGGCTCTGAGGGTCTTCGGGTTGATACGACAGGGTAATATCCAGTTTTTCGTCACTGCCGGTGCCGTCGACAACCAGTCCCCGGATGCTGCCAAAGTTCTCCAGGGCTTCTGCAAAGTCAACCATCGTACCTGCCTGCTGCGCGATCTCGCCTTGATGGGCCGAAAGCATATGCTTACCCGTTGCATTGCGGGGTATCTGCCTGAACTTGACCGGGTCTGTGACTTGCAACACGCTTACCTCCCTAGGTTGTGGCTCCAGGCTGGCTTTTAAGTCAAAACGCCGGTTCAGCTCGGCCTGTAGCGTGGGCAAGAGCTGCTCCGGCTTATCGACGATTATATCCAGACAATACACTGGTGCATCGTCTCCCAGGCTGGTTTTGTCGATGCTGCGCTTGTAGGAATAGTCTCCGTAGGCGATGCGATACAGCGCGGTGAGCGGCAGGTTCAGACAGGTAAGGCGTCGGTGCGCGAAGAGACTGTCTGTTATATGGGTCATTCGAACACTGGGTGCACCTATCATCGGCCCCTGCATGACGAATCGGTTGCGGACCGTATCGGCCACCCGGAAGTAAGTCTGCATAATCTCCGGCAGACTCAGCGTTATGTCGGTTTTAGGCGTGATGGTCACGGGAAGGTTCCGCCACAGGCTGTCGATCAGTCCGTCGGTTACCCGATCAGGGTTGGTCTGGGCCAGCAACGTACCGTCTGGACTAATCAGTACCGTATGCGGAAGGATCTGATGGGGAAACAGTTTCGTCAGCGACCGGGCGGTGTCGATGGCAAACCACAGGCTGGACGGCCGGTTTGTCAGAAATTGACCGATTCGTCTGGGCGTCTCGTCGGTAACGGTAATCACCTGTAGCTGTCGGGCATGGCGTTGTTGCAGTGCCTGTAGGTGTGGCATGGCGGCTACGCAGGGGCTACACCAGGTAGCCCAGAATTCTAAAAGTACCAGTTTGCCCCGCTGTGCAGACAGAGTCGTGGACGTTGTCGGTGCGTTGAGCAACTGAACGGAGAAGTCAGGGACAGGCTGTCCGGTGTTGGGTTGCGCAAGCCCGCAATGAGCGCTCAGGACGAGCAGTGGCAGAATCGTTTTCATGGCGTTTTTCTGATAGATGACAAACCACGCCGAAAAAGCTGTACCGCTTGATTAAGCACTGTTAAGGTAGGTTAATTAGTGTTAACGCCTGGCTTTTCAGCCGTCCGAAGCGCGTACATTTACGACTATGAAAAAGCATATCAACCTGATTCTGTGGCTGATGTTCTTGTGCGTTACGGGCGTTGTCGGTTTGCAGCTGTTCTGGAATTATCAAAATTACCAGCGTACCGTAGCTACCTTCCGACACGACAGTAACGAAGCCCTGCGGATAGCCGTGGATCAGGAGATGTTGCAGCGCCGGAAGCTGATTATCGATCAGACAAAGCGTTGGCTGGCCGACACGAACTTTATCCGTATTACCTGCAGCATCAACAAGCGGTACGGGCGAACGGTATTTAACGTGAACGACCGCTACCCGAAGGTGGCGGGTAGTGTAGGGTTGTCGTTTAGCCTGGCTGACTTTACGCCTAAACTGACCCGTATGACACCGCAGGCCAGGCAACTGGTAATCAACCATGTTGGTGATAACCTATTACACAAAGATTTGAAGGAAGGCTTTGTGTATTATTTCACGCAGCGGCTGGGCGATAGTATCGTCGTCGCCTTTGAGAAAAGCCATCGACGGTTGCCAGCGCTTGACACCCTGTACCGGCAGGTATTGGCCAGCCGGGATATTCAATCGCCATTCGAATTAAACCCAGCCGATACGTCGGCAACCGGGTTTCTGACACAGCCGGTCAATGCGTCGATGCGCCGGCCTTACAAGCGCGAGCCGGTATGGGCCAGCTTCGCCAGCCCTAGTCAGTATTTCTTCGAGCACATGAAATGGGTGCTGCTGTCGACGCTCCTGCTGATTGGGGTTTGCGTGCTCTGTTTCGGCTATACGGCCAGGATATTGCTGTCGCAGCACAAGCTCGCCGAATTGCGAAAAGACTTCATTAACAACATGACGCATGAGTTCAACACCCCCCTGGCGTCCATCAAAATCACGACCGAAGCGCTCAAAACATTCGCTCATGATCCTGTCACACAGCAGGAATACCTGACGATCATCGGTTACCAGACGGATAAACTGACCGAGCTGACGAGCCAGGTTCTGCAGGCCAATCGCCAGTTAACGACCGCTGCCCAGCCGTGGCAACCCATCGACCTGCGGGCGTTAGTGACCAAAGCCATCGAAGAAATGGCCGTGCGGTTTCAACACGAGCAGGCAGCCGTCTGTTATGAGCCGGGCCAAACGCCGATGTTAGTCAAAGGGGAAGCCGGTAGTTTGCTGGTGGTCTTTATCAACCTATTGGATAACGCGCTAAAATATGCGCCAGGCGGCTTGAAACTCGATATTCAACTGGCTGTAAAGAACCGATGGGCTGAAATCGTCTTTTCCGATAATGGTATCGGGATTCCGGCCGAATACCGGACGCAGGTTTTCGAGCCATTCTTCCGAGTTCCTCAGGGCAACGTACATACGGTAAAAG
Source organism: Spirosomataceae bacterium (assembly GCA_022702045.1). Classification (GTDB taxonomy): domain Bacteria; phylum Bacteroidota; class Bacteroidia; order Cytophagales; family Spirosomataceae; genus Spirosoma. The sequence continues at coordinate 7,577 of JAKONH010000252.1, read as the reverse complement.
GGTATGGGCTGGGACTGAACTATGTATGGCAAACCCTGCAGCAACACCGGGGGTCTGTACTGGTTGGTGCCAACGAACCAGCGGGTAGCCAGTTTATTGTTAGACTCCCGCTGCTCTGAGCCCATGCCGCATATTCTCCTGGTGGAAGACGAGCCGTTTCTGGCCAGAGTTGTCAAAGACAGCCTCGAGCAGCGATCGTATACGGTAACGCATGCTGTAGACGGTCGAAAAGCCCATGATCTGTTTACACAGGGTAATTTCGCCTTGTGTATTGTCGACGTGATGTTGCCGCAGGTCGACGGCTTTACGCTGGTGCGCCAAATCCGGGCGATAGACAATCAGGTGCCCATTCTGTTTTTGACCGCCCGTACGGATACGGCCGATGTCATGGAAGGATATGGGAGTGGGGGGAACGATTATCTGAAGAAACCCTTCAGCCTGGAGGAACTGTTCCTGCGGGTGGCCGAGCTGCTCCGGCGTAGTAAAGTAGGCGAATCGTCGACTGGTGGCACTTGGGCGATTGGTCGCTATCGATTTCTACCCCAGCAGCAAGTGCTTCAGTTGGACGGTTACCCTGACGTGCGCCTGACTTACCGGGAAACACAGCTGTTGCAGTTGCTGTACGACCATCGTAACAACGTATTAGCCCGTCGGCAGGCACTGCTTCACCTGTGGGGTGACGACAATCCTTATCACGCCCGAACAATGGACGTGTTCATTACCAAACTACGAAAACAACTTCGTGGCGATGAGTCGGTTCATATCCTGAACCTGCGGGGAATAGGGTACAAGCTAGTCTGCTAAAAAAACAGACTAGCGGCTGGTAAGCTGCCTACTCGCCAGTTAAACGAAAAGCCAGTAGCCGCATCCGTTGGTGGCGCAACTACTGGCTTTTCGTTTTGTAGCTTTATTAAACCGCTAACAACTGCTGCTCGGCGGGCAGCGCATCGGTTTGCCGGAAGCTTTTCGTAATCCAGCCACCTCCGACTACGTCGTCGCCTTCGTAGAATACCGCTGCCTGTCCTGGCGCGATGGCCGATACCCCTTCGTTGAAGAGCACCGTGATGCGGTCGCCGTCCTGCATGATGGTCGCGGGCGTACCGGGATCTTTGTAGCGCACTTTCGTAACTGTCTCGAGCGGCCCGCTGATAGATGCGTATTTCTGCAGGTTCAGTTTGCTGACGTACATGCCATCGCGGAACAGGTCTTTGTCGAGGCCCAGCACGACTTCATTGGTGTCTTTCCGAATCTCGGTGACGAACATAGGCTGACCAAAAGCCATACCCAGCCCTTTCCGTTGTCCGATCGTATAGAACGGATAACCCAGGTGCTTACCCAGTACCCGTCCCGTGCCTTCTTCGACGAAATTTCCGCCGGCCACTTCCGCTTCCAGACCCGGTACGCGCCGTTTTAGGAAGCCCCGGTAGTCGTTGTCGGGTACAAAACAGATTTCGTACGATTCGGATTTGGTCACCAGCTCAACAAAGCCGCGTTCGGTGGCCATCTGCCGTATTTCTGACTTGCGAAGGTGCCCCAACGGCAGTTTAGTACGGCTTAGACTTGCCTGCGATACGCCCCAGAGCACGTAGGATTGATCCTTCAGCGTATCGACACCCCGTGAGATGACATACCGCCCTTCTGAACGGTCCGGCGATCCGGATCCACCCACATCTTGCCGGATATGGGCGTAGTGACCCGTGGCGATAGATTCACAGTCGAGTCGATCGGCCCGGCGCAGCAGCGCGTCCCACTTGATGTGCGTGTTGCACAACACGCAAGGGTTTGGCGTGCGACCTTCCAGGTATTCACCCGTAAAATGGTCGATGACGGAGTCGCCGAACTCTTCGCGGATGTCGAGAATGTAATGGGGGAAGCCTAGGCTGACGGCGATGTTGCGAGCGTCGTTAATCGAGTCGAGGCTACAGCAGCCCGTTTCTTTTTTTGTCCCGCCCGACGAGGCATAGTCCCATGTTTTCATGGTCATGCCAATGACCTCGTAGCCTTCTTCGTGCAGCATAACCGCTGCCAGTGAAGAATCGATGCCGCCACTCATGGCGACCAAAATGCGTCCGTGTTTGCTCATTATGGAATCCGCGAGGGTTCAAAGCCCTCCGATAGTAACCGGTCAGCACGGTTGCTGACTCCGTATCCAACACCAAAATTCGTCGATTTGGTTTCCGGTGACGAACAGGCGTATTCTGCCAGAGAATTCAATGCTGAGCCGTGCTGCGATTCCGTCTGCTTACCGTTTTCTACGGTTCAAATCGGCGAGGTACCTGTCGCGCAGCCGTTCAGCTTTAACTGACTGTTGCTGGTACATGTGCAGTATATACTGGAAATTTGAAAGTTGTCTGGCTCGACTGTGCTCCGGAAGTGGACTACGCTTAACAGCTGATAAGTGAAGTTGAGTCTTTTCGATGGCTAGTTTAAGGCGAATCAGGTACTTTTCATGTTGCTGACTCCGCTCCTCAATGAGTTGTTGTAACCATTGTCGATTCACCGAACGCCAGTCGATCGGCTTTTCTAATACAGCGTCCCATTCAGATGGTTGTGGTAAAAGTGATTCGGTAAACGACTCATCGGGCTTTGCGGTATCACGTACCGTTTGCCACAAAGCGAGCAGTTCTGTTTGCAGGCTGGGTTCAGCTGATCCAATCTGCTGATTGGCAACTTTAAAAATGTACTCTTCTAAAAGCTGATTGAAGGGAGCAGGAGCCGGATTCATAGTGAACAGTGATAAGATAGAACCCGCTAATGTTGCCGGCATCCGATGCTAACCAGTCGGTAATGAAGTCAGATAAAGCAATGTATTCGCTTGCTGATTGAGTTGACAGACATGCTCAACATGATTGGCCAACTGTTCATACCCCTCTTGTTCGGTGAGATGCTCGAACTGATTCGCGTCTTTAAGCATAGCCTCTAGTTCGTTATGCATTGTCACAATCAATGTCTTAACCTGACTGACAGAACATTGGCCTATCCACTGCATTGTTTCCGACGATGAAGTTAGCGAATGGCTACTGGCAGCAAGACAGTCGTTTAACTGTGTGTATGACGAATGAAACTCCGCAATAACTGTCACCCAACTTGCCAGAAGGTCTTCCTCACTGGAACTAGGCTCTGATTGATGTGAATCGTTCTTCCGGCAATTCATATTTATCGACGTTTATAACCCCATTACCTCCATGTAACGAATAGCTGTACCTAAAAATAGCATAATCTTTACTATATTTTACAAATATTTCATAGAAAAGTATAATTTGTAAACACTTACTAGGTAATCGTTTCGTTACAGAACCGTATGATACAGACGAAGTTTATGGATGGATCGATACGTGCAGGTAAACGTTTAACGCACAGATAATGAGCACATGGACAGATGGTAATGTAGGGCCAGCATAGTAACAATCAGCGACGATATGTGGATAGTATGAAAACCAGATGGTGTATATGTGTGATTGGGTACATTGGAATAGTTTAATTCAGGACATAGCAGACCAGCTTGTCTCACAACGGGGTCACAAGCAACAGAATGCCCATCAACGACCTTGAAAATGGTCGCTAGTGGGCTGTCGCCGTCGAAATAGAAGTCAATTCACGGCTGGCTCGTACATTTGCGCGGTAATCATTGCGTTCGACAGTCGTATAGTAGGTAGTATGGCACTTAGTACCCTCGTTAAAATCTCCAACGTTACCAATCTTAGTGATGCTCGTTATTGCGCCGGTATGGGTGTCGATATGCTGGGCTTTTCAATGGACGCCGACGCGCTGGACTATGTCGATCCGGACCGTTTCGCGGCTATTCGGGGGTGGGTAGCGGGTGTGCAGATCGTCGGTGAAACGCATTCGACCGACCCCGTTGCGATTGAACAACTGGTTCAGACCTACCAGCCCGACTATCTGCAGGTTGACGACGCGGCTATGCTGCCTTACCTGGCGTCGTTTGATAAGCCGCTGATCCTGCGTGTTGACCTGACAACGACGAATCTTGCTCAACTTGAAACCATCGTGCGTGATGGGTCGGCTACGGCTGAGTATGTATTACTCGAGGGCGAAAAGATCCAGCCGTTTACCGTTGAGCAGCAAGATGTACTCTATAAACTGGCTGGTAAATACCCAATTCTGCTGGGTACCGGTGTCACCGCCGAAAACGTGCATGACCTGCTCGATGAACTGCCAGTTCGGGGAATCGCCCTGCGTGGTGGCAATGAAGAGAAGCCCGGCGATAAAGAGTTCGGCGATTTGATGGATATACTCGAAGCGATCGAGGAAGACTGATCCGTATTGCAGGAAAGAGATGGGAAAAAGTTTATTGACGGTAGCTACTATGTATTACCTACTATCATTGAAAACATACTTCCATCAACAGCTCTGTCCATCTGTCCAATTCTGCTACCACTGATCCCTGGCACCCTGTAGCTTTACATCATTAATCAACTACAAAACGCCATGACACAACGATTAGAGCGCATTGCCGACGAAGCCGTAGTCGGTGGTGTAGCGGCCGGACTGGCCCACTATTTCGGCATAAATCGTACGGTTATTCGTCTGCTGTTTCTGATCGGTATTCCGTTGCCGGGTTTTCCGTCTTTGCTGATCTACTGTATCTTGTGGATCGTGATGCCGAAGCAGGCACACGGCCTGTCGGTTCACTCATCTACGTTCTACGCAAACCCAATTTTCTCCATGAATCCATACAATCCCAACCAGCCGAACGCGCAAAACCGTAGCCTGATCGGTGGGGCTATTCTGATTATCCTCGGTGTGCTCTTCCTTATCGACCGCTATTTCGATATCGACTTTGGCGACCTGTTTCCGTTCATTCTGATAGCGCTGGGGTTGTGGTTCATTTTCCGCGATCGAATTCGCCCTCCATACGACAATACGGGCAACCCACCTTCATCGGGTTTGTAAACCAACCACCTGCGCCGGCTCGAAAAGGAGTCGGCGCAGCTAATCTGAATTTATCATGCAACAACGACGAAACGGCCTGTTCTGGGGCTTATTTCTGCTCACGTTGGGTATTCTCTTTCTGGCCCGCAGGGCGGGTTGGCTCAACGTAGACTGGCATAGTTTGACCAATCTGTGGCCGGTGCTGCTGATTCTGGCCGGTGCCAACATCATCCTCGAGCGACGGGGAAACCCGGCCGCTTTCATTACAACGGTCATGCTTGCCGTAGCGATTCCGACAACGCTCTTCGGCTTTTTCTCCCGCGATAACCACCGCTACAACATCGGCTGGAGCAGCAACGACGATAACGACGATACTGATTCGGAAAATGGAGAGGACGGCGACAATGGCGACGAAGCAAAAGATGATGATAACGAAAGTGACTATCAGGCTGAGCGCGAACGCCGAAACGACGGAGTCGAGCGTAGCAGCACGTTTACCGAAGCCATGACACCCGACACGCGCGAAGCCGTGCTGAAGATGGCTGGCGGAGCCGGTGAATTCAACATCGGTGGGACTTCGAATGAACTGATCAAAGCTGATACGAAACAGACAGTAGGCACCTATTCCATGTCCGTCGAACGCGACCCGTCGACCCGCATTCCGACAATCGAGCTGAAACCGACCGACGGGAATCAGCACATCGAATTAAAAGACGGCAATTTCAAAAATCGCGTCGACGTGCAGCTGAATACGGCGCCGATCTGGACGATGGATGTCGCACTGGGGGCCGGGCAGGGCGAGCTGGATCTGAGTCAGTATGCGGTAAAATCGCTTAAGGTCGCAGCCGGAGCCGCCAGCCTGGATGTAAAGCTGAGCGATAAAGTCGACCAGTCGGACGTGAAATTAGATGTGGGAGCTGCTTCGGTAACGGTTCGGGTACCTAAAAATGTGGGTTGCCGCGTCAAAAAAGATGGTGCCCTGACATCTGAAAATCTCGACGGATTCACGGAAGCCGGTGGGGGTGAATTTTTAAGCCCCGGCTACGATGCCTCGACCAAAAAGATTACGATCCGCTTCGACGGTGGTCTGTCGAGCCTGAAAGTAGTTCGGTACTAGGATTTCAGTATACGGTTTACGGTGGTCTCAGACAGCAGTATGCTGCCGGAGATAAAAAAGGGGGACTGCAACGATTGCAGTCCCCCTTTTTGTCATACTTCCTTAAACGGCACCACCGTATACTGGCTACTGAATACCGTAATCTAATCTCGTAGCCGTTTCAGAAGCATATTATTGAATACCTGCTCAGTCTTATACAGTTCGGCAAGCTGTTGCGGACTGATCACCTTCAGGAAGCGGTTCGAGTATTCTGAATCCAGGTCGGCCAGTTTCTGCCGGGTCGCGTTGACTTCCCGAATGCCGTTTATGAGCTGATCGTCGTTAAGACTGGTACGACCCGGCTCGTTGTTGAGCTGACGGATGCGCCTGTTCAGCTCCTGCTTCTTGGTGTTGTAATCATTGTAGACGGCCCAGAATCCAGTAGCTTGTTCAGGTGTCAGGTTGAGTCGGTTGGTAATCATGCCGATTTTGGCCGATTCAATCTTCTGGCGTCCATTCAAGTCCTGTGCTCCGGCTGCAGTAGCCAGCGTCAGCAAGCCGGCTAGCAGACCAACACATGCGTAGTTCATGGCAGTTATACGTTTTATCAAAGTCAGGAGTCCAGGTTTTTTGTCTCCGTAAAGTTTTGTTCGTCGAGTTGCCGACGGATATCGGTTGGCTGTACGTCCAGAAACTGAATAGCGGTGCTATCGTTTCCCATCGACGCGTTAATCTGATTCATGTCGGCCAGTTCATAGGGGTTCAATCCCTGATCGTCGAGATAAGCCGCAATAACGTCATCACTGACACCGGTCAGGGCTTCGGAAGGCAGCGCTTCCTGCCGCTGAGGTATCGTCTGCCAGACGAGCACCGCTACCAGACCAGCTCCCGCCAGTGTTGCCAAAGACCGTTGCCACGACCAACTGACCGAGAAAGCCGGTTTCGACTTACGGGCTACACGGGCCTGAACCCGCATCGGTAATTCATCGAAATAACCCGCAGGTACCTGAAACGGCTGTTGCCGTAGCGGGTGCTCAGGTGGCAATTCGTCGAGCCGGAAAAAATCGTCCGTGTTCATAAGGAAGGTTGAGCAAGCAACTGTCTTAAATCATGTATGTACCGATTTGACTGATTCCCAGCGGTTGGGTTTAATCCGACGTGTCAGTTTTCTTGATAAAATCCTCTATCTTTTTTACCGCCAAGTGATACGATGCTTTCAGCGCCCCGACCGACGTACCGGTAATTTCAGCGATGTCCTCGTATTTCAGATCATCGAAATACTTCATGTTGAACACCAGCCGCTGTTTGTCGGGTAACTTGAGCAGGGCCTGCTGTAGTTTCAGCTGTACTTCGTCGCCACTCGGGTCGTTTCCCGACGTTGTATAGCTGGCACTACTTTCCAGCTTCTCCATCAGCTCGCCCTCTACATCGCCGATGGGCAGGAAAAATCGCCGACGTTTCTTGTTGAGGAAGTTAAGACACTCGTTGGTCGCAATGCGGTACACCCATGTGTACAACTGACTATCCCCCCGAAACTGTTCCAGACTGTTCCAGACTTTGATAAACGTTTCCTGCACCAGATCATCGG
>JAKONH010000243.1 GCA_022702045.1 Spirosomataceae bacterium | reverse complement strand
CGTTACGCCGTTGCCGACAAAGTTTTCGCCCGCGATACCGATGCTGCCGCGCTTGTTGGCAAGGTCTTTCCGCACACCCAGCGAGTACATGTAGAAGCCACCCATCGTACCCTGTAGTTGCGGGTTTGGCCCCCGGAAGAAGCTGAACAGTTGCGCACTCCAGCCTTTGTTCAACGTCAGCTGACTCATCAGTCGGCCGCCCAGGCTGATACCTGAGTTACTGATCGTGATTGAACGACCGGTAGCATCGGGCGTTTGCCCCTGCATGTACACGTAATAGCCGTCGATGCCGCCGTTCAGGGTCCATTTCGGCGTCAGTGTCGTGTTGAAGAAAATATTCGCCCCAGCGGTTCGCTGTATACCAATGTTCTGGAAGGTTGTGATAATACCACCTGTCAGCGTGTCCGACGGAATCCGAATCTGCGAGATCGCATTGTTAGTCAGCCGCCCGAAGACCGACGCGTTAATGTACGTCCGTTTAATCGTTGAGCTGTAGCTTAACTCAACGTTGTCGGTTAGTTCGGGCCGTAGCGTTGGGTTCCCCACCATCACCATTTGCGGGTTAGCGTAGTTAGGATTAGGGTTCAGCTGTTGCAAACCCGGCCGTTGAATCCGGCGGTTATAAGCTGCTTTCAGAGTCGTACCGCCCGTCAGCGTTTTCGAGACATTGATACTCGGCACTAGGTTGCTGTAATCGGGAATACCCAGTTGACGGGCAGCCTGCTGTTCAGTCGACTGGGTTGCCTGGATACCCGTAAACTCGTAGCGTGTACCGACCTTGAACGTGTATTTGCTCGGCGTTACGTAAGTATACGACACATAGCCCGCTCCGATGTTCTGGTTGTAGTTTAGCGTTCCGGTAGGGTTGTTCGGATCTCGTACCAATGCGGTTTCGCCCGTGCCGATCAGATACTCGTACGCACTGTTGACCTGCCGCATAATGGCTTTACCACCAAACTCCAGCAGCTGATTTTTGCGAATGGGCGTCTGATAGTCGGACTGAAAGGTGATTTCTTGGTTGGTATTGTTGTTGATATTTTGCTGACGGCCCGTTAGCGCCCCGCCCTGATTGAGTAAGTCAGCGTAGAAGTTGTTGACCAGTCCTGTACGGCTGTACTGCGTCGAGATGGTCCACTCCTGCTGCGGCTTGAACGTACGAACATAGTCGAGATTCATATCGACCGAGTTCGACAAATCTTTCCGATTGACGTCACGGTTGGTCATGTACAGCAACGCGTCGCCCAGATAGGCGTTGGTTAGCTGCGTTTGCTGTTGTATGAAATTACGTGTTCCCAACCGCACGTTGGCCGAGAGCGACTGGTCTTTCGCCAGATCGTAATCGAAGCCCAGCGTGTATTGCCCGAACACCGGCTTATCGAAAGACGTAGCCTGCTGATTGGTGCGTTGTAGCTGCGTGCCGACCAAAGTAGTCTGATCGAGCGTCGACGAGGCCCGGTTGTACATGGCCCGGCCAAATCCGCCGAGAGTAATGCCCAGTTTCCTCTGCCGATACGACCCGTTCAGTCCCAGGTTCGACGCCCGCAGTCCCGCACCGGCGTCTACGTTTAGCGTCAGGCCATGCAGTGTGTTCTTCTTCGTAACGATATTAATGATACCGGCGGCTCCTTCCGCATCGTATTTGGCCGACGGGCTGGTAATCACCTCTACCGTCTTGATCATGTCCGACGGAATCTGCTTCAGGGCATCGGCTACGTTAGCCGCGACGATGGTGCTGGGCTTGTTATTAATCAGCACCCGGATGTTGCTGCTCCCGCGCAGACTGACGTTTCCGTCCAGATCAACCGATAGCATCGGCACCCGCTTAAGTACGTCCGATGCATCGCCCCCTTTCGAGGTCATGTCCCGGTCGGCGTTGAAGACCAGCCGGTCGACCTTTTCTTCGATCATAGCCGCCTGTCCGACGACGTTGACTTCACCCAGCGTGCGAACGTCGGCCGCCATCTTTACCGAGCCCATATTGATTTCGGTGCCTTTGCTGATGGTGAATGATTTCGAATCCGCGTTTTTGTAACCGATAAATGAGTATTGCAGTCGGTAGTCACCTGGTGCCAGCTTACTCATTGAGAAAGCGCCTTTGGCGTCCGAGGTCGTTCCATCGACGGGCTTGTTGGTTTTGGTGCTGATGAGCGCGATCGTCGCAAATTCAACAGGTTTGCCCGATGTCGAATCGATCAGGACGCCCGTTAGTTTACCGTTGCCCTTCGGCGCATCGTCGGCAACACCGGTAAATTCTTTCTTCTGTCGGTCGGTGTTGCCGCCGAAACCAGGCCCGCCACCCGGAGGGCCACCAAACTGGGCAAAGGCGGTGTGCGTCAGACTGCTGCTCAATCCGAGCATCAGTAGCAGGAGGAAAAGTCGTATAGGCATGGTATGATCGGTTGCGTACTTGATGTTTCAAAACAACAGACGCGACACCGATCCGGAAAATGCAATAGACTACGCAGGCAGGGACGTCGGCAAATCGCCCGTTTTATCCGACGAAAGCCATTTCAGCTACTTACTAGCCTGAATTCGTCCGTTCGTCGGTTCAAATGGCGGAACCATCGGCAGATTTGGCGCAACAGCCGATTGATACTGACGCCGTTGCTAATTCACCGTAAACTTGTAGCTTTCCCCTGCGCTATGGCTACTTCACTGTTTTCTCGTCGCTACGTTACGCTATTGAGCCATTGGCTGGGATGGGGCCTGTTGAGCTATCTGCTGTTCTTCTCCCAATCGTTTAACAACGACATCAAGATGCCAACCGAGTTCTGGCTCAGACAGGTCATCTTTCAGACGATGATGGTCGGCACCTTCTACCTGAACGCGAACGTGTTGGTACCGCGCCTGCTGCTCGAACAGAAAACGGGGCAGTATGGGCTGACGCTGTTGGGGGTTATCGGCGTAACAATGCTGGTGTTATGGGGCCTGGAAACGGGGCTGGACTTGCCGCTTCGCTTCCACAAAATTTTTCATCCCGATGGTAAGGGACAACCCAAATATTACGGCTGGGTTCAGCCGTCGCTGTTCACGATCGTACTCGTTCTGGGTATCAGTACCAGTCTGTCGCTGGTGCAAAAATGGCAGGCCGACACGACCAGTCGGCTAGCGCTTGAACAGGCTAAAACGAGTTCGGAATTGTCGTTTCTAAAAGCACAGATCAACCCACATTTCTTCTTCAATACGCTCAACAATATCTACGCACTTACGTCTTTCGACGTCGAACTGGCGCAGGAAGCCATTCACCGGCTGTCGCGCATGATGCGATACGTCCTTTACGAAACCCAGTCGGGCACAACCCTGCTGAGTAAGGAAATCGCCTTTGTGAGTGATTACATCCAACTGATGCAGCTTCGGCTGACGGATAAAGTGCAGTTAACAGTACAGACACCAACACCGCTTCACGATCAGCTTATAGCTCCCATGATTCTGCTACCATTTGTCGAGAACGCCTTCAAACACGGCGTCAGTGCGCTGGAACCGAGTCAGATAAACATTTCGATTGAGCAACAGCCAAATCAGTTAGTACTCAACGTCCGGAATACCGTGTTTGTCAACCAGAAACCGTCGCTGGAAGCCGGCAATGGTATCGGCCTGACCAATACCCGCCGTCGGCTCGACTTATTATATCCGAATCAGTATCAGCTGGCGATCGACCCGCACAATCCGGCGGGGGATTATGAAGTACAGTTAACCCTGAACCTGTCATGACGCTGACTTGCATCGCTGTCGACGACGAACCGCTGGCGCTGGGCCTGGTCGGCGCGTTTATCGAGAAGACCCCCTTTCTCAAGCTGACTGGCCGCTATAGCAGTGCCGTAGCCGCTCTGCAGGCACTCATCACAAATCCAGTCGACCTGATCTTTCTCGACATTCAAATGCCTGATTTGACAGGACTGGAACTGGCGCGGGTGCTCGAACGCAGTCAGCGCGGTAACCACATCACCCGGATCATTTTCACAACTGCTTTCGATCAGTTCGCACTGGACGGCTTCCGCGTCGACGCACTCGACTACCTGCTCAAGCCCTTCAACTACGAAGAATTTCTGCGGGCGGCCAACAAAGCCCGGCAATACTTTGATTTAGTGCAACGCAGCGAACCGCAACCCGTTGCGTTGCCCCCAGCACTTCCCGTCGATGTGGCCGACGATTACTTATTCCTGAAAGTTGAATATCAGCTGGTACGGGTGGCGTACCAGGACATTTTGTACATCGAAGGGCTTAAAGACTATGTGAAAGTGTATCGGCAGAGCGATCCGACGAAGCCGCTGCTGTCGCTGACAAGTCTAAAATCACTGGAAGAAAAGTTGCCGGCACGGCAGTTTATGCGCGTTCACCGTTCCTTCATCGTCGCCCTCGACCGGATCGACGCCGTTTCACGCAATACTGTGCAGATTGGTCAGGTTACTGTTCCTGTTAGTGATCAGTACAAAGACACGTTCAGCCAGTTTATTCAGCGTTGGATGTAATCAACTCCTCGAAACAAGAAAACCCACATCCAGGTGGACAAGGGCTTTCCGATCTTCTATAACCTATGATGTAAACGTACTGACAGACGTGCTGTCAGCTAATAGAGTTGATTTGTAGATCAATCTACCGATACTAAAGCTATAAAAGTCTACGAAAAAATAACTACCGCCTACCTACTCATCCCTACAAAAGCAAATTCTTTATAAGAATCAGTAAATTTATAGTTGTTCTGACTCCTTATCTACGTGTATCTAACAGTTATACCGTATGCTTGATTGCATCGACATTATCGAATCACTGAGCGTTCCGAAATATCAGCAATTGGTTAATTCCATTGTTAGCGGCATTCAGACGAAAGACATTCGGCCGGGCGATAAGCTGCCGTCGATTCATGAAGTCAGTGCTGAGTTTGACGTAGCCAAGCGAACCGTCGAAAAAGCGTATGACCTGCTAAAAGAACAAGATATTGTGGTAGCCGTAAAGGGAAAAGGCTATTACATAAACCATACACTGCTGGGCCGGAATTTGAAAATCTTTCTGCTGTTCAACAAGCTGAGCGCACACAAGAAAATCATCTATGATTCATTCGTCAGCGAACTGGGTAGCGACACGCCGATCGATTTTTTCATCTACAATAACGACTTCCGGCTGTTTCGTGATATCATCCGCAAGGAAGGGACGCGCCACTCGCACTACGTTGTCATTTCCCATTTTTTCAACGATACCGAGCAGGCCCGCGAACTGATCAATCAGCTACCCAAGCACAAACTTATCGTGCTTGACAAACTAATCGAAGGCATCACGGGCAACTATGCATCGGTGGTGCAGAATTTTGAGAAAGACCTGATTCATGCGCTGACCGAAGCACTACCGCTGCTCCGCAAGTACCACACGCTGAATATTCTGTTTCCAGCGCAGACCTATCACCCGAAAGCCATTCTAAACGGCTTCTACCGTTTCTGCTACGAACACGATTTTTCGGCCCACGTCATCCGTGACATTGCCGACGACGTTATTACGCCGGGCAACGCGTATATCAACCTGATGGAAGATGACCTGGTCACGCTCATCAAGAAAATAAAAGATACGGGCTATGCTGTGGGACAACAGGTCGGCATTTTGTCGTACAACGAGACACCGCTTAAGGAGATTCTGCTGGACGGTATTACGGTTATGTCGACGGATTTTGCGCAAATGGGCAAGACTGCCGCTCAGCTTGTGCTCACCAACAGTTGTGAGCACGTCGAAAATCCATTTCGGCTAGTTGTTCGAAAGTCACTCTGAGTCAACGCCAACTAGTGGTTTTATTTTATCTAAGTAGTCTGTATTCAAAAGCTAAACATCATAATTGCTGTCATGGCTCCGGCCACCCGGCCCGACGACAGTTTACCCGGAAGTCACTCTAAGTCAGTAAAATTTACGCTGGCAGTAGGCAAGTAGGGGAAAGCACTTTCTGCTAAATCGGTCTACTTTACTGACCAAGACAACCTGATCGCTCCGTTACCGTACCCTTTTGACGGTTCTTCTATGATTGCTTCTCCAAACACATTCCGCCACGTCAGTTACCTCTGGGACGATGCCAAAGCCGCTGAACTCGAAGGCGATGAGGTTGCCCTGCTTATCTACCGGTCGAACCTGCTCGGTGCCGACCTCCGCCTGACTAACTACGGGGGTGGAAACACGTCCTGTAAAGCAATGGCGACCGACCCACTGACGGGTCAGCTCACCGAAGTGATGTGGGTAAAAGGCTCCGGTGGCGACATTGGTACCCTGACACGCAGCGGACTGGCAGCGCTTTACGTCGACCGGCTACGGAGTCTGAAAACCATCTACCGGGGTATCGAACATGAAGATGAAATGGTCGAGCTTTTCAACCACTGCATCTACGATCTGTCATCGAAAGCCCCGTCGATTGATACCCCTCTGCATGGGTTTCTACCCTTCAAACACATTGATCACCTGCATCCCGATGCGGCTATCGCCATTGCTGCAGCCAAAGATGGCAAACGCATCACGCAGGAACTATTCAACGGTACTATCGGCTGGGTCGACTGGCAGCGGCCGGGTTTTGACCTTGGGCTGAAGCTGGCGGAGTGCCTCGAACAGAATCCCGGCATTCGGGGTATCATGCTCGGTTCGCACGGCCTGTTTACTTGGGGCGATACGGCTTACGAAAGCTACGTCAACACACTGGAAGTAGTTGAACGCTGCGCCGAGTACCTTGCCGACAATGTTGGGAAAGACAAGA
>JAKONH010000231.1 GCA_022702045.1 Spirosomataceae bacterium | reverse complement strand
AGGTTTTAATCCTATTTTTGTAATCAATCGGCCTGTTCTGCTGTTATATATGCAGAAGAGATATGTGCAGTTCGAACGTCGTGCTTAAAATCCTTGCCAAATGAAAACGCAACCTTTATATCGCTATTTGTCGATGGCTGCGCTGCTAAGTATATGGGGTTGTACCTCATCGCTTCAGACAGCCCAGAACACGGGCGAATCCGATGACCTCTATGGGTCGTCGAGCAACGCGCAAGTATACGCCAGCGCGTCAAACGCTGGGTCGTCGGTGGCGCAGCGGCCTACCCGTCAGCGCGCGTTGACGCGGGGTCGGGATGCAAACCCCGATTATAACGACGAGCAACAATACGGCGCTGGCTCAGATACGGACGAGTACTATTCGGAGTTGAGTACGCGTAAGCTGAACCGGGGCATTTCGCCAGACCCGGGCTGGATCGATAATTCGACAAACAGCTACAATAACGGTTTTGCGAATGGTTACAATGCCGCACAAACATCGGCAATGAGCTGGAACCGCTGGGGCTTCAACAACATGGGCTTTTACAGCGGGCTCGGCTTAGGCCTGGGCCTGGGTTATGGTGGGTTAGGTGGTTTCGGCTACAGCCCGTTCTACGGTGGCTTCAACTCACCATATATGTATGATTCATTTGCGTACAGTCCCTATGGCTATGGTGGGTTTGGTGGTTTTGGATACAGCCCGTTTTACTCGCCGTTTGGCTACAGTGCTTTCGCTTACAGTCCATTTGGTTACAGCCCCTTCGGCTACGGTGGATTTGGGTCGAGCTTTTATGGTGGCGGTGGCTATTACGGCTACCCGGGTTATGTGAACAACGTAATCGTTACGGGTGCAGATCCATATCGCAACAACCGAGCCTATTACGGCGGCAGTCGTACGGCTGGTCGGTACACGTCTGATTTCGACAACGCGAACCGGGGTTATAACGCTGGTGGCCGTCGGGCTGCGACGGGTACGTATGCAAACTCGTCGGGTGCTGCCACAAACGGTAGCACATCGAACAGCAACTACTATGCACCACGCGGTGGTCGTAACAACTCCTACTATTACGATAATGGCAGTTCAGGGCGGTCGTCAGGTAACAGCGTACCGGCCTACACCGGCAATGCCAATGCAACGAGTACGTATTCGGCACCGCGCGGTGGCCGGGGTTACTCAAACTCGAACGATTACTATAGCAACGGTAGTGGTAATGGCCGCTCAAGCTACCAGCAGCCGAGCTATCAGGCCCCACAACGGACCTACCAAAGCCAGAGCCGCTCAAGTTACCAGCAGCCGAGCTATCAGCAACCAAGCCAGCCTGCGTACCAGTCGCAGAGCCGGGGCTTTAGCCAACCAAGCTACAGCGCCCCATCGGGTGGTGGCTTCTCAGGTGGTAGCAGTGGTGGTGGTAGCACAGGTGGCGGTGGCGGCCGTGGCCCACGCTAGGCTTCTAAATATTAGATTTGCTTAAAAAAAACCCGACGATTCTTACAATCGCCGGGTTTTTTCGTTTTGTATGCACGATGAGTAGTCACGCAGTTAAACGGCGCAGCATTCACGCACTCTAAAGGGCACTTAACAATCCCTGAACCAGTACATCTATGAGACACACTATCTTTACGACGGCCGTACTGCTGTCGGTAGCACAGCTAACCTATGGACAGGGATCAGCGGCAGATTATGCTGATGCCACGTACCAGTATTCAGAAAACACGTTGAACGGAACAGCGCGCTTTCGGGGGTTGGGCGGTAACCACGCGGCTCTTGGGGGTGATGCTAGCAACCTGTTTGGCAACCCCGCCGGCCTTGGCTTTTATAACCGGTCGGAGGTAAGCATCAGCCCGTCTTTCAACGGCGTTAACAACCGTAGTTCCTATCTGGGGTCGCAAACGACCGGCACGCAGGGCAACGTTAGCATTGGCCAGTTCAGTGTCGTCTTTTCCGGGCGCGACAATGGCCCCGACAATCGGCGTGTCCGCCGGTCAAACTTTGGTATCTCGTATTCGCAGGCACTGAATTTCCAGAATTACATCAATGCGGTTGGTGTTAATCAAAACCGGAACTCGTCGATTCTGCAAACGTACGTCAACGCAGCTAACGCGGGCGATGCCAGTAACCCAAATGGCTATACGGGAGCAGCCATCAACGACTTGTACGATTTCAACTCAAACCAGGCAGCTAACTCGGCTGCAGCGGCTTACCAGTTGTATCTGATTGATCCAACCGGCGTCGTAGGTCAGAATGCGAACGGACAGATCCTGGGCCCACCCTACGCCCGGGCAGATGCCAACACAGCAAAGCAGCAACAGGCTACCATCAGTCGGTCGGGCGCCAGCTCACAGTGGACGCTCGCGTATGCAGGCAATTTCGATGATAAGTTTTACATCGGCGGTTCGCTTGGTATCACGCGCCTGCGCTTCAATTCGACCTACGCGTTTACAGAGACGCCCATTAATGGCACGGCGTTTAACAACTACGGTCAAACCAATACCTTTACAGTAACCGGTACGGGTATCAATGCCACACTAGGTATCATCTATAAGCTAGTGCCAGAAGTGCAGATTGGCGCAACGGTTGTCAGCCCGACGTTCAGCAGTGTACGCGAGCAGTTTCAACAAAGTCTGTCAGCAAGTCCCAGAGATCCGAACATCATCAATCCCCCGAATGGTCCGACTCCTCCAGGCAGCGTAGCCGTTGTTACAAGTAATGATAATTTCCCGTACTCGATGCAGACGCCCTTCCGCGCAACGGGTGGTGCTACGGTATTCCTCGGAAAAGCAGGTTTTCTAACGGCAACCGCCGAATATGTAGGGTATGGTGGCATGCGGGCGCGTACAACGGCGTTTAATGACGTTCAGACAAACAATCAGTTTCGATCTGACGTGACACGCGAAGTACAGGCAACGTACAAAAGCGTCGTAAATCTACGGGCGGGAGCTGAATTTCGGGCGGGTATCGCCCGGGTTCGGGCGGGCGTAGGCTACTTACCCAGCGCATACGTATTTGACCTTGACCGCGTACCGCGCGCCGACCGGTCTAAACTGCTGGTATCTGCCGGCTTGGGCGTTCGTAACGAGCGCTTCTTTGCGGACCTATCAGGTTCTTATCTAACCTATTCGTCAGGCTTCACCCCTTACTCGCTACCCAGCGACGCCAACACGCCGACCGTCCTGACCAGCAATCGGGGCACGAATGTGACGCTGTCTATCGGAACGTTCTTTTAATCAAAGAGCGAAAGAGTAAATGAGCGATGGCACCGGATGGTAACCGCTCATTCACTCTTTCGCTCTTTAAATTTATAGCCACCGCCCAAGCTGGCGCAGAACGTGTTCCGCGTCTGTTTCGCCAGACACGACGATATTGGCTTGTGTATAAAAAGGGGCTCGGTCGGTACAGCGTTTTTGCAGGTCTGCCAGTAGCTTCGGATCAGCGGCATTGAACAACGGCCGATCTGCCTGCCCGTGTGCCACCATACGTCGGTGCAGAATGTCGGGCGGCACGTCAAGAAATACAGAAATACCCGTTTCGTTGATGTACGCCATGTTGCCGTGATAGCACGGCATACCGCCCCCCGTCGATACAACCAGACTACGCCCCGGCTGAATCGTCCGCAGTACTCGGCGCTCGGCCTCCCGGAAATACGCTTCGCCCGACTGGGCAAAGATCTCCGGTACCGACCGACCTTCTTCCCGCATAATCATCCGATCGGTATCCAAAAAATGGTAATGCAAGGCTTCGGCGATGCGCTTCCCCAGCGTACTCTTGCCCGACGACGGCATCCCGATTAAAAAAACGTTCTTCATGCATCAAAGAGCGAAAGAGCGAAAGAGTGAAAAAGCGATGTGGCTACCCCGCCCCCGCTCTTTCGCTCTTTCGCTCTTATAAATGCTCATTCATTCTTTCACCAAATTCTTTACCGCATCCGCGCTGGGCGTAGTGTTATAATGCCATTTGCCGCGCACGATGCCGTCCTGCATGAGCCAGGTACCGGGGTTTGAGCGTATGATCGTTTTCAGCACCGTCGCGTCGACCTTGTAGTACGGCACGTTTGTCAGTTGAAACTCATTCTGAAAAGCGTTGATTTCCTGGTCACTTACCGACGTCAGGATGTACGGTTTTATGGCCGACCCTTTCAAGCCATCAACCAGCACCCGAATAGCGGGCAGGCTTCCGGCGTCGACATCGGTCGTTTTCTTGACGATGATGAACAGTTTCTTGCCCTCGAAAGTCTGCTGCGTGAAATCGCCTTCATCATTCCAGACGCGGTAATCCGTAATCTTGGGCTTCGCGTTTTCATTGACGAGTTTCATCTCCTTGAACTTGTACGTCGTATCGGTCGGGTACTGCTCGAACGTTTCAGTCTTTCCGTTCTTTTCCATGACGTATCGATAACGCAGCGGCTCCGATGGTTTCATCTGTGCCGGAACACTTTTTCCGATTGCGTACGGTAACAGATCAAGGGGCGGTAAGAACGAGATGGCGTAAACACCTAGTCCCAGCGTCAGCAGCGTAGTGAGAAACACGACCCAGCCGGTTTTACGGGGCGTTATCCGGTTACGGTGTCCAATGATAAACAGAATCAGTACAGTTAGCACGACATCCTTCCCGAACGATGTCCACGGCTTTAGTTTGATAGCGTCGCCGAAACAACCACAGTCGGTAACGCGGTTGAAGTACGCCGAGTAGAACGTCAGAAACGTAAAAAAGGCAATGAGGAAGAACAGTAGCCAGACTGTCAGCTTGGGTTTGTACGACACCAGCAATGCGACACCCAGAATGATTTCGGCCGCGCAGAACAGCACCGACATTGTCAGCGTAAACGGCACCAGCGCCATGAAGAAATCGTGCAGAAACGGCACATCCTGCGCGAACACTTCAAAATATTCCTCGAACTTGATTTGCGTGCCAACCGGATCATTTAACTTGATCAGGCCCGAGAAAATAAACACGATTCCGACCAGAAACCGCGCAATTCGGGCAGCCCACAGCATGGGGGGCGTACCGGTTTTGATTTTAGGCTGCGTCGTTGCAGGATTCATATAGTATGTTGCTAGTTGAATCGACAGGATTATAGGATGAACAGGCTTCTTCGTTTAACCAATCTGTTGACTATACGGTATTAATCCTGCCAATTTTGTAATCCTGTCTATACCTTACTTGTCAGTTTAATCAGACAGAAAACGGCGTAGTTGATCATATCCATATAATTGGCTTCAACGCCTTCCGACACCAGCGTTGCCCCCTGATTATCTTCGATCTGTTTGGTGCGTAACAGCTTCATCAGCACAATATCAGTCATCGAGCTAACCCGCATGTCGCGCCAAGCCTCGCCATAGTCATGGTTCTTGGCAAACAACAGCGTCATCACCCGACCTACCTGCGCATCGTACAGTGTTTCCAGCTCATCGGTCGGAATATCCATGCGAGACGGCTCCTCGCTGGTATTGGCCTGAAACTCAAGCTGAATCAGCGCCATCACGCAGTAGTTGATGATGCCAACAAACTCGGGCTCAATGCCCTCGCCCACTTTGCTGACGCCCGTTTCCTGCAACGTACGGATACGCTGGGCTTTGATAAAAATCTGGTCGGTAATGCTGGGTAAGCGTAAAATTCGCCAGGCGGTGCCATAGTCCTGATTTTTTTTCAGGAACAAACTTTTGCATCGCTCGATCACCTGCCGATATTCGGCCTCTGTCTTGGACATGAAACTGGTTTTCGGTTCACAGTTTTCGGTTTTCGGCATAAAACTCACGGCTACCGAACATAGCGAACCGAAAACCGAAAACCTGAAAAGAATGCCGAAAGGTACGAAAAAAACGCCAGCGCGGCATTCCCTGAACTGTCGTGGACGGCTCGTTACACTCGATACGCCGGTGGTCATGGGCATCCTCAACGTCACACCGGATTCCTTCTTCGCCGGTAGCCGGGTGCTGGAAAAGGGGCATACTCTTGACCGGGTACTGGAACGCGCCGGACAGATGCTTGCTGATGAGGCAACCTTCCTCGATATCGGCGGCTACTCGACCCGCCCCGGTGCCCCAGACATCAGTCCCGACGAAGAAGCAGACCGCGTGTTACCCGCGATTGAGGCCATCCGCCGTAACTACCCAGACGCCTTGCTTTCGGTCGACACGTTTCGGGCCTCAGTCGCCCGACAAGCAGTAAACGCAGGTGCGCACCTGATAAATGATGTTGGGGGCGGCACGCTCGACCCGGCGATGTTCGCTACCGTCGCCGATCTGAAGGTACCCTATGTGCTGATGCACACGCGCGGCACCCCACAGACCATGCAGTCGCTGGCGACTTACGCAAACGTCACGACCGAAGTTATGGACGAAATGGCCGTTCAGCTTGCCAGGTTGCGTAGTCTAGGTGTAGTCGACATTGTGTTAGATCCTGGTTTTGGGTTTGCTAAGACCCCCGCGCAAAACTTTAATCTGCTCAGCCATCTCGATGCATTTGGTCTGTTTGACGAGCCAATGCTCGTTGGTTTATCCCGAAAGACAACGATCTGGAAAACACTAGAAATAACGGCCGACGAAGCCCTGAACGGCACGACCGTACTGAATACGGTAGCCCTACAAAAAGGCGCATCGATTTTGCGTGTCCACGACGTTCGGGAGGCCGCAGAGACAATCAAACTAACAGAACAGTTAAATTTTTTTTAGACAATTGCTTGCGTTCGATATTTTCAACTCCTAATTTTGCAGTCCCAAATCGGGAAAACGATCTGGTAGCTCAGCTGGTAGAGCAATACACTTTTAATGTATGGGTCCTGGGTTCGAATCCCAGCCGGATCACCACCACTAGCAAAAAGCCTCTACAACCACTGTAGGGGCTTTTTTATTTCGACAGCGTTTCACTCATTACGCTTTCTCCATAGCGTCAGAAAGGCAGCATACCTGGTATCGGTAACATATTGGCCCTACCAGACCTTCCCCGCCCACTTCCAGTATAACTCCAGAAAATACCAGATAATTAGAAGGTGCCAATCAATCTATCTTATGCATTTATTAAGTCATTGAATAAATGACCAACCGTAGTCGGCTTAAACAGACAGACGAGAGGGTTATTAAACGAAGCAACCCTGAGTAAAAATCATTAAATAGCCGTTAATCTTTTTGGCTAAACAGCTATCGGAAAATAAGGAATTTATACAATTATATTAAGAACATCAATAGTTAACTATCTAATTATCAATAGACATAGTCATTATTAAAAAATAGACAACTAGCGATAATCGGACCGTTTAGCCCGGAAACCATTCAATGCCTACTCAGTATATGTACTGCACTGCAACAAAACCCAGTAAACGTTATGAACACGACAGAGAAAACACTAATCCAGGCGAGTGGTGTAATTAACGAATTCAAAAGCAACAAACACGGCGACATTGACGGCCTTGTCATTACCACAGATAACGGGCCTTTATCGCTTCACTTTCCACCGCATACCGCTAAGTCGGTCATGGCGCATGTTGCTGCCGGTGAGCCAGTTTATGTCGACTACGCTGAGGAAGCCAAGCCAGACAAGAAACCGAAATCTGTGCTGAAGACCATTCGGAAAGAGCAACACAGCGAATCGATGCCTGTCGGCGACAAAAAACCTGAAAAGCCAGCAAAGAACGACACGACAGAAACGATCGCACCCGATCAGTTTACGCTGGTTCTCGATAAAAACGAAAAGCCGATCGCCATTCGCGTTGCCGACAAATACATTCATCTACCTAAGAATAAACAGCTCAGCGATAGTATCCGTCCTGATTCGACACTGGAAATTGAAGCCGAGCCACGCATCGATTCGGGCTTCGTTCAGGAGCAGGGATTGACGGTGTATCACCTCAAGAGCATCAGCATAAACGGAGAGCCGTTTCCTGCTAATGACTAACCCACATTTGTCGGGGTATTTGATCAATAAAAGTCGACAGTCGACATTAGTTATTGCAGTCTGTCGATCACTCATGTCAAGAGCCAACATGTCAGACCGCTTTCTCACGGATTTATTCACCCTTACTACTACGTTATGAACCAAGCCTGGCTTTACCCACTCATTATTGTCGCTGGTGCCCTGCAAGCCTGGGGGCCGCCCATGAACGGTGCGCTGCTGAAATCGATTAACAATCCCTGGCTGGCCAGCGCGATTTCGTTTTTACCTGTTCTGGCCTTCCTGATTTGTGTCTTTCTGTGCATACCTAAGCCAATGCCGTCGGGCGAAAGCCTGGCGAACATGCCCTGGTGGGCACCCCTGGGCGGACTCGTTGGAGCCGGGGCCGTTGTCGTTGGCCTGATGTTCGTCAATAAAGTCGGCGCTGGTACATTGGCCGGTCTGACGATTACTGCCAATATTTTGATGTCAATTCTAATCGATAAATATGGCTGGTTTGGCATGGAACAGCACCCGCTTAGCTTAGGTCGCATTGCCGGTGCCGTACTGCTGGTCGTCGGTATCTACCTGGTGTCCAAATATTGATTGACGTAGATGAACTCGTCTTCTCCGCTGCTCTTCGCGCACATTGGCGATCTGCACATTACCAACGCTACTAGTCAGAACTACCTTGACTTTCTATCAATTCTGGTTCAGCTCGACAATGAATGCAGTCAGGTCGACTTTCTGGTCTTGCCCGGCGACAATGCTGACGATAGCCGGCCGGACCAATATGCACTACTATCAACGGCACTCAGGCTAGTAACGAAACCCGTCTATACCATCACTGGCGATCACGACATGGCATCGGGGAGTCTGGCTGCGTTCTACTCGATGCCGGCTGCTCAACCGTTACCGCTATCGGCAATGGTCAAGGGGGTTCGGTGCCTGTTTCTTGACATGTGTGGCACGGGTACCGGGGGACCTGATTTCAGGCTTGGCGACGAACAACTGAACTGGCTGGCCAATCAATTGGCGCTATCGGCGGAGCAGCAGGAAACGGTGGCGCTCTTTATGCACACCTATCCCGTCGACTGCACCGATGTGCAGGAAACACAACGACTTAATCAGCTTATTGCTGATCATCCGGTGGTACTGGTCGATATGGGACACACGCACTATAACGAACTGGCCAACGATGGGCATACTATCTTTGCCGCCACACGGTCGACAGGGCAGATCGAAGAAGGGCCTGTCGGGTACTCGCTGGTTAGTATCGATCAGGGTACGGTAAGCTGGCGGTTCAAGACGTTACACGATGCTTTTCCGTTCGTGCTCATCACTACGCCGGCCGACTATCGATTAGTACGCGAGGATGACCAGACCCGCCCGGTTGGCCTGACTCTTGTCCGGGCTGTCGTGTTCGGGAAGCATCCGATCAGCCGCGTTACCTGTCAGTTGAATCAGGACGATCCGGTTCCAATGGTCGCGTCGGCCGACGGTACATTGTGGGAAGTAGAACTGATTATTCCCAACACCAATTTTCTGTCGCTTACCGTCGAAGCGGTCGATGATCGGGGACGACCAGGCCGACATACCATCGATTTGGCAGCGCCTTTCGCGTCTGGTGTGACCAGGCACAAAGCGGGCAGCGATGCGGATTCGGTTGGTGACTGGCCGCAGAACGGCATTCTAGGTACGCAACTCGGCCCAAATCGCAACGGCGGCCCCTCGTAACGCTAATTATCTTCTTACTTGTTTACATGGTTAATAGTATCTGGATTATCGCCTTTGTCGCTATCGCTGGCATCATCATCCGCCCGTTCAACATTCCCGAATTTATTTGGGCGGTAGCGGGCGCTGTTTTGCTACTCCTGCTGGGGCTGATCACGCCCGTAGACGCGCTGAACGGTGTCCGAAAGGGACTTGACGTTTACCTGTTCCTGACGGGTATGATGTTACTGGCCGAGACAGCCCGCGATCAGGGCTTGTTCGATTGGCTGGCCGTGCTGGCGACCAACCGGGCCGGCGGGTCCGCCAGTCGACTGTTCGGGCTTATTTATTTGGTCGGTGTAGTCGTTACGGCTTTTCTGTCAAACGATGCGACGGCCGTTGTGCTTACTCCTGCCGTCGCAGCCGCTGTCAAAACCGCGAATGTCGACCGACCGTTGCCATACCTGTTCATCTGCGCGTTCATTGCCAACGCTGCGTCGTTTGTACTACCTATTTCTAACCCGGCCAACTTGGTTATCTATGGCACACACATGCCGTCGCTGTTGCAATGGCTGGCACAATATGGTCTGCCTTCTGTGGTTTCGATCGCCGTTACATACGCTGTTTTGCGGTTCACCCAGCGTGCTGACTTGCAGGGTTCCGTAGCCAGTTCTATTCCGGTACCGACTTTATCAGCGGGCGGACGGATGGCATTGATTGGCATTGTCCTGACAGCGCTGGTGCTGCTGGGCGCGTCGGCACTGGATGCCGAACTGGGCCTGCCCACAGCCATTGCCGGTATACTTACATCCATTGCTGTGTTGGTAAAGACCCGCACTAACCCGTGGAGTGTCGTCAAACAGGTGTCGTGGTCGGTCTTGCCGCTGGTCGCTGGTCTGTTCGTACTGGTGGAAGGCCTCGACAAAACAGGACTGGTCGGCTACCTGACAACGCTATTGAAGGAAGGCACGGCCCACTCCATTTCACAGACAGCCTGGATCAGCGGCACCGGTTTGGCATTGGCCTGCAACCTGATGAACAACCTGCCGGCGGGACTGATCGTAGGATCGGTTATTCAGGCGGGTTCGGTACCGGACATGATCAAAAGCTTTCTGCTGATTGGTATCGATCTGGGGCCTAACCTATCGGTGACCGGTTCGCTGGCTACGATCTTATGGCTTGTGGCTCTGCGCCGGGAAGGCATCCGCGTCAGTGCCGGCGCTTTTCTAAAATTAGGCATACCAGTTATGCTGATTGCCCTGCTGGCCAGCTTAGCTACGGTATGGGTGCAGTATCAGTTCCACGGATAGACGCCACAATGGATGCACTCACTCGATTCGCTCTAGTCAACCAATCTACTGCCGTGACCAGCTTTGTCCATACGGTACGCGCCTGCGCCCTATGCAGCGTGTTGTTCCTTTTGCTGACAAGCAGTTGCGCGAGCCATCGCCGAACAATGGAAGTGCGGCAACGAATCACGCAGGATCACTGCGAAATCAATTCAAGCCATACATCCGGGTACGTTTTTCGCCTGGCATCCATTCAGGCCGGTTCGGTCCAAGAAACCCTACTTCGCGGCCGTTATGGCCCACGGGCGCTGCATATGGTGCAAGCCGTGGGCCTAACACCCCGGTTGGTAAAACTCACCCGGCCGGAACCACAGGAAACCGGTGATATGCATTCAACAACTTACCTATCTGTTCAACAGCGCATCACCAACCAGCTCCAGCTTGCCACTACCGATATTGCCACCGCTTCGGCCTTGCTTGACTGCGACCTCAAGCGAGCTACCCAGGCTGTCACCTTACTAACTCGTCAGTAAAGTACGCGGGAAAAGCGCATTATGATCAGCACTATCACTATCGGGGGCCGTAGCGATCGTCGGGTCGAGCCTAATCAACCAAAACGGGCAGCCTCCCGCTTCCGACTGGCTGACTCTTAGTGGAAGCGTAGCTGAAGGCAGCCTGGGTATACTCGCCTTGTGCCAGAATCCACCCCAGCTATACCCGCATGTTCGTAACCCGCTGCGCGACCTATGGGAACAGCCCCGTACGGACACTCAGTTTGCCCCATTGGTTTGGTATTACCTAAACCCCGCATTGATAAACGGCAGACAGTAGCAGCCGAACTGCGTGAACGCTGGGAAATCCTGACGGCGCTCGACAATAAAGGAAAACGCAAGGGCAAGATCCGTCATCTGGTTAATTATTTTGGCACTGGCGATCAGTATGACGCCGAAGCACTCACGCTATGGGCCACCATGCTGGGCCAGCTGGAAACTGAGGTCAGACTGATTAACAACGACCTGACTATCTTACTTAATAAAATTGTAGATGCGAAGGAAACCACTTGCCCCAACGCTGATGAGCGTGCCATAACCCGTTTCTTAGACTCGCCCGATTTATCCCAATCCCAGGCACTGCTGCAAAGCTCCCACTTCACAAAGACAGTTAGGTATGATACGTCTGATCGACCTTTGCTAAAGAAGTCCTGATCAATCCTCGTCCTTTCTACAAATAAGTATTTTTTCTAGTATATATCGGTGTAACCAGCAATCTAAATTGGCATTTACCAAGAACATCTATAATCAAATTCATAATAGTCCCCTTATGCTAAGAAATTCCGGTAAAGACTGTTTTTACCAAATTTTTCTATGTAGTATATTGCAAGACTTTGTCGCAAACACTCGATAGTTCGGTTCTGATCGCCAGATACATTGTTTCCTCGAACCGGCCATAATTTAGTATTTCTTAAAAATTCGATCATTTTTTTGCCATTCTGATAATCGAACAGCAGAAAATGACGGCTCAACCCAACACTGTACGACCATGTCTGACCAGGTTGACCAACACGCGCAGGTACCTGCGGGCCTTTATCGCCCGGAATTTGAGCACGATAACTGCGGTATCGGCTTCGTCGCCCACATTAAAGGGCGTAAATCACACCAGATTGTCTCGGATGCTCTCCAGATGCTTCGGCGAATGGAACACCGCGGGGCGGTTGGTGCGGAAGCCAATTCCGGCGATGGAGCCGGGCTGCTCATTCAAATTCCCCACGAGTTTTTTGTAGACGAGACCCGTAAGTTAGGTGTCCATCTCCCCCCTGCGCTGGAATACGGCGTCGGGATGGTGTATTTTCCGAAGGATGTGTGGCTGCGTGAAGAGTGCCGCGCCATTCTGAACCGGAAAATGAAAAAGCTGGGGCTGGAGTTGCTTTGCTACAGGGTAGTTCCGGTCAACAACAGCGATCTGGGGACCGGGTCTCGCTCGGCAGAACCGCAGATGGAACAGGTTTTCATCAAACGGCCAGCCAGCATCACTGACCCCGACGACTTTGAGCGGAAGCTGTACATTCTGCGGAATGTCAGTACGCGTATTATCAACGAAAGTGTGAAGGGGGTCGACCACTTCTATTTTTCGTCGTTGTCGTGCCGTACCATTACTTACAAAGGTCAGCTGACAACGCTGCAGTTGGAGCCGTACTTCCCCGACCTGCAAAACGAAGACGTTGTGTCGGCGCTGGGCGTGGTTCACTCGCGTTTCTCGACTAACACCTTCCCGTCGTGGAAGCTGGCGCAACCATTCCGCTATATCGCCCACAACGGTGAGATCAATACCGTACGCGGCAATGTGAACTGGATGAAAGCCGCCGAAGGGCTACTGGAGTCGAGCAAGTTCACGAAAGACGAGATGGACATGCTGCTGCCGATCTGCGATCCGAAGCAGTCGGACTCAGCGAACCTCGACAATGCGATCGAGTTGCTCGTGATGAGTGGCCGGTCGCTGCCACACGTTATGATGATGCTGGTGCCCGAAGCCTGGGATGGCAACGAGCACATGGACCCGACCCGCAAAGCGTTCTACGAATTCCACGCAGCCCTGATCGAACCCTGGGATGGCCCGGCATCGATTTCGTTCACCGATGGGCGCATCGTTGGTGCTACGCTCGACCGGAACGGGCTGCGTCCGTCGCGCTTCTGGGTGACCAACGAAGACATTGTGATCATGGCATCGGAAGTAGGCGTACTCGATATTGACCCGGCGAAAGTGGTGTCGAAAGGTCGTCTGCAACCGGGTAAGATGTTCCTGGTCGATATGGAGCAGGGGCGCATCGTTGCCGATGAAGAGATCAAGCAACAGATCAGCAGCCGGCAACCATACGGCGACTGGCTTGTGGAGAACAAAATAAAGATTCAGGACCTCGAAGCACCCATCCGTTCGTACAACCACTACGATCCGGCGAAACTGCTACGGATGCAGCAGGCGTTCGGCTTCACGTCGGAAGATCTACGGATGATTCTGGCCCCGATGGTCGAAACGGGTAAAGAAGCCCTTGGCTCGATGGGTACCGACGTACCGCTCGCGATTTTGTCGGAGCAGAGTCAGCACATGAGCCACTACTTCAAGCAGCTCTTTGCGCAGGTTACTAATCCCCCAATCGACTCGATTCGGGAACGGTCTATCATGTCCCTAATCTCGTTCGTGGGCGCTACCTACAACCTGTTGAGCGAGTCGCCCGAACACTGTCGGCAGGTCGAGCTAGAGCAGCCGGTACTGACGACGCAGGAGTTCGACAAACTGCGGTTCATCGACAAGCCGAAGTTTCAGGCCAAAACGATCAACTGTCTGTTCACAGCCGATGGCAACGGTAAGTCGCTGGAACGTGCTCTTGACCGGATCTGCCGGTACGCCGAAGACGCTATTCAGGATGGCTACTCGATTCTGGTTCTGTCGGACCGGGCTATCGATTCGAGCCACGCGCCGATTCCTTCGCTGCTGTCTACCGCAGCAATTCACCACTACCTGATTCGCCAAGGGCTGCGCGGTAAGGTTGGTATCGTTGTCGAAGCGGGCGACGTATGGGAAACGCATCATGTCGCTACGCTGATCGGCTATGGCGCGTCAGGTGTCAACCCATACATGGCGTTCGAGACCATCGCCAACATGAAGGAAAAAAGCTTTCTTCAGGTCGATTATGACCTCGACAAGCTGTATAAAAACTACGTCAAGGCAGTCAACGGCGAACTGCTGAAGATCTTCTCGAAGATGGGTATCTCGACCCTGCAATCATATCAGGGTGCGATGATCTTCGAGTGTCTGGGCCTCAATGCCGACGTTGTAAGCCGTTATTTCACCGGCACCGTATCGCGCATTGGCGGTATGGGTCTGGACGAAATTGCCCGCGAAATTCTGGTACGTCACTGCATTGCCTTCCCCGATAAGCCGGTTACGGCACCTCGGCTGGAAGTAGGTGGTATCTACCAGTGGAAGCAGCGGGGTGAAAAGCACATTTTCAATCCTGACACGATTCACCTGCTGCAACAGTCGACGCAGAAGAACGACTACAGCATTTTCAAGAAATACTCGAAGCTGATCGACGACCAGACCGCCAAAGCGATCACGCTACGGGGCCTGCTCAAGTTCAAGAAAGGCACGCCCGTTCCGCTTAATGAAGTCGAACCGATCGAAGCCATCTTCAAGCGGTTCGCGACGGGCGCTATGTCGTTCGGATCGATTTCGTGGGAAGCCCACACGACGCTTGCCATTGCTATGAACCGCATCGGTGGTAAAAGCAACTCAGGCGAAGGTGGTGAGGACGAACTACGTTATAAAGAGCGGCCCAACGGTGACAGTCTGAACTCAGCCATCAAGCAGGTAGCCTCGGGCCGTTTTGGCGTGACGAGTTACTATCTGACCAACGCCCGCGAACTGCAAATTAAAATGGCGCAGGGTGCCAAGCCCGGCGAAGGCGGTCAGCTACCCGGCTTTAAAGTCGACGACTGGATCGGCCGGACCCGTCACTCGACGCCCGGCGTAGGGCTGATTTCACCCCCTCCTCACCACGATATCTATTCGATCGAGGATCTGGCGCAGCTGATTTCTGATCTTAAAAATGCCAACCGGGCCGCCCGAATCAGTGTCAAACTGGTGTCAGAAGCAGGCGTTGGGACCATTGCCGCCGGGGTAGCCAAAGCCCACGCCGACCATATTCTGATCTCGGGACACGATGGCGGTACGGGAGCCTCTCCCCTGTCGTCGATTCGTCACGCGGGTCTGCCGTGGGAACTGGGTCTGGCTGAAGCGCATCAGACGTTGGTTCGTAACAAATTACGTGGTCGCGTAACGGT
>JAKONH010000203.1 GCA_022702045.1 Spirosomataceae bacterium | reverse complement strand
GTAACGCAGCCGACTGATGTAATTAGGCACGTTAGGATCCCCATTCCAGCAATGCTCGAATCGATCGCCATAAGCGACTTCGCTATTGGCGGCCGGATTCTTCACCTTCTTCAAAAAATCCTCCATCAGGTACACGGCGTTGTTGAGGTAGTAGTTGTCCATGTCGCCACAGTAAATGTGAATCTTGCCGGCCACTTTCGGGCCCAGCGTTTGCCAGTCACGTCGGAGTATATGCAACAGATCGAAATGCTCACGCCAGTAAGCAGCTACGGCCGGATCGATATCGCCGGTTTCCTTGTCCCAGATTCGTTTGGGGTAGCCGTCCGGCCCAATAGGGGAATACACCGCTTCCCATATATCAAACTGATCGCCAGAGCGCGAATGAGTCCCTAACGCCAGTTCGCGGTGATTGCTTTCGGCCATCGTACATTTAACCTGTCCTAAATAATTACGCTGACCCGGACGGGGTGTACGGCGGAACGGCCCCGCTTCGTAATAGGCATTTTTGGCATTGTACAGGTTGAACACCGTATATGCGTCGAACGAAATCGGATCAGGACAGGCTGCGAAACAGCCGTTAAATTCGTCGGGGTAAAATACCTGTGCAGCCAGCGCTTCCCAGCCACCCGTACTGCCGCCGTACGTAAAGCGCGCCCAGCCTTGCCCAATTCCCCGGAACCGCCGTTCGATCTCAGGCAGTAGCTCGTACATGATCGCGTCTCCGTAAGGGCCGAGGTTTTCCGAGTTGACCGCGTAAGAATCGTCGTAATACGGATTGGCGTGCTGAATCTCCACAATCAGCATACGCGGGAAGTCCTTACTCGTCCATTTTTTGTAAAAGTCATACGCTTCCTGCGCCACGATCTTTTTGTAGCCGTGCACCTTGAACCGCTCGACATAATCGGTCGTATCCATGTTGGCGGACGGGGGCGTTTCACTGAAGCCAGCGAAGTCGTCGGGAAAATGCCCATGGAAGATCGCCAGCGGGTAACGGGCTTTAGGATGCGCATCGAAGCCGTCCGGAATCAGCACGTGCGCACCCAGATATATGGGCCGCCCCCAGAATTCAGTCAGACGCTTGCTTTGAATGCGAATGTGCTTTATAAACTTCGTGTCTTTCGGCTCCGGAATCGGCGGATTCACCTGATCCATCACCAGCGCAACCGGCTGCGTAACGCCACGCCGAATCGTAATTTTTTGCGGTTTGCTGAGCAGATTGCCGGGGGCCGTACGCCAGTTTTGGCCTTCACCCCGATCCATTGGTAACAACACCGTATGCCCGTCCTTCCGGTGAAAGGTTTCATACCGGTGCAACACCGCCTGTACGTAGTAGTCGCCGGGAACGATACCGGTCAGGCTTTTGATCGGATATCCATAGGCTTTGGTATCGACACGAGTCGACTGACCGGGCTTGAGTTTTGTCACGTCGACGCCGAACACCTGCGCCGTTTCCACCGCGTCACCCACCTGTTGTCGGGGTTCGGGCGATGCCGTTTTCGCCAGTATCAACAACAAACGACCATCGAGGGGCGACTGACTTTGCGACGCCGGAAACGAGACCGTAAAGGTAGGGCTTTGCGCCCAACTGGTTGATAGCGTCAGGGCCAATAGCCCAAGTAGAACGGTGAAGCGATAGAGCATGAAGCCGGTGGATTGGTGACTTCCGTAAAGATAGAACGCTGACTGACGTTTGCAAGTCAACCAGCGTTCTGCCACAAGCCTGTCTCCAATCTCAATTTCCTGATCCTATCTGCGCCAGCCAGCGCTCGCCCTGGGTATACCGGGCGTTTTGCACTTCGGCCAATGCCTGTTTGGCGTTCAGCAGCACACCCCAGACATCGGCAACGAAGCGATTTTCCTGCTTCATCCGCTGAAAGAAATCGACGGCCTGTGCGTGCGTCAATCCACCGATTCGGCGGGCGATGTTCATCAGCACAGCAAATACTTCATCGGCCATCCGGGCGTCGCCACAAACGTAGTAATGGCAGTCGGGTTGAGACAATACTTGCCAGAGGTCGGTTGCCTGTTGTTCGATCAGGTGCTGTACGTAGATTTTCTCGTCGCCCATGCGGGAGAAGGCGACGTCCAGGTGTGTGAGCACCCCTGTCTGCCGCCAGATTTCGAGCTCGTCCTGATAAAGATAGTCGTTCAGATCGTGGCAACCGAAAAACAGACGCGTGTGAATGGCCGGCGGCTCACGCAATAGGCTGTCGACCGGTTGTGGGCTGCGTTCGGCGCGTAGTGCCTGTAACTGCACTTCCCGATGTTGCAGAAAGCCCACCAGTGGCGCCAGTCCGGTACCAGGTCCGACAAGCAGCATGGGGGCTTCCGGATTAGCCGGCGGGCGAAAACCGGACGTTCGCACGGCGAGTCGCACGGTATGCCGTTTCGCCGGATCGAGCTCAGCCAGAAAATTAGAACACAATCCCTGTCGTTCCCGCCCCGTGCCTGTCGTGGTCCGTACAACCCCGACAGTCAGGTGAATCTGACCGGGATACACCAGCGAGCAGGACGAAATCGAATACAGGCGGGGCTTTTGGCGGGGCAACACGCTCAGTAAATCACCAAACGATACGGTTGCTGAGGCAAACTCATCCAGCAGATCAACGACGGTCAGGTAGTGGTCGGTGATGTGCGTTTTCAACGCCAGCACATCAGGCTGTTGGTCGTCGCGGGAAAGTATTCGTTGCCAGTCGGTTACGCGCTGCCGGTCGGGGCCGGGCTGCGTCGTACGCTGGAGTAGATTCAGTAATTCGTCGAACGGTTCATGCAAACTTAGATCGACATCGTTGGTCAATACATCGGCGACCTGTACGGGTGTGGCATAGGTTTGTCCGTCGGCGGCATCGGCACCAGTGGTTGTGAACCAGGCATCGCCCGTAATACCCAGCCGCTGACAAAGCCGCTCCACCAGCGCAGTTGGATTTTGCGGGTAAACGGCCACATGATCACCGGTTTCGTACTGTAAATTCGTTCTGGAAATATCGAACGACAGGAATCGCGTCGAGCGACTACCCGCAATCACTTTTTTCAACAACTCCC
>JAKONH010000188.1 GCA_022702045.1 Spirosomataceae bacterium | reverse complement strand
GACCGGCAGTTTATCGGCAATGGCCTGCCCAAGTTCTCGGGTGGTCTGACCAACAATTTCAGCTACAAAAAGTGGGATCTGACGGTCTTTCTGCGCGGTACGTTCGGCTACCAGATTTTCAACACCTATGCCTTCTATCTGGGCACACCTGCTACGCAGCAGAATGCCAATACGCTCAAGTCGGCCTACGATGGCGGTAAATATTCGAGGCTGACCAACACGGCTACGTACTCGACTTTGTCGGACTACTTTCTGGAGCCGGGTAGCTTCGTTAAGGTCGACAATATAACGCTGAGCTACACGCAGCCACTCAACGTAAAGTACCTGCGTTCGGCGCGGATCTACGCCACGACCCGCAACCTGGCCACGTTCACCAAATACACCGGCGGTGATCCCGATCTGGTGCAGATCAACGGCCTGTATCCAGGTATTAATCAACGTGTTGATAACGGTAATACTGTTGGCACGCTGAACTACTTCCCGTCTACGACTCAACTGCTGCTGGGTCTGCAACTCACTTTCTAAACCTGCTTGACTGACCATGAAACTGAATCGATTTTTTTCATCGACACTTCGGACGCTGGGTCTGTCCGGTCTGCTGCTGACGGCGGGCTGTACCAACCTGGACGAAGTCTTATACGATCGCATTACGTCGGAAAACTTCCTGCAAACCAAGCAGGATGTTGTCCGCGATTTTCTGCGGGCCTTCGAACATGCTTACTGGTCGATACAGGGGGGCTCGACGTTCATGTTGCAGGAAAACAGCACCGACGAGCTGATGACACCCAACCGGCAGGGCGACTGGTTCGACGGTGGGCAGTTTCAGCGTGTTCATTACCACACCTGGACGCCCAACGACGGCTACACCAGCGATGCCTGGAACGCGCTGTATGGCGGGGTGACGCTGGCGACCAACTCACTGGAAGATTTGCAGGGGATTACCGACCCCGAGCGCTTCAGCATGACGCGGGCCGAACTGGACGGGATGATCGCTGAGCTGCGCACGCTACGGGCCTGGTTCAACATCCGCCTGCTCGATATGTACCGGAATATCGTGCTGGTGAAGCAGGTGAAGGGGCAAACGCAGGGCGGTCCGCAGGTGTCGCCCCAGGAAGCGTTCGCCTATATCGAGCAGGAGCTAAAAGAGTCGCTGCCCAACTTGCCCACCCGGCAAAGTCTGGGAGCCAACGGCGTTGGCCGCTGGACCCAAGGTGGTGCTGCGGCTCTGCTGACCCGGCTGTATCTAAATGCCAACGTCTACACCGGCACCGACCGGTTTGCCGACTGTGCGACGGTATGTACGGATATGCTGGCGGGAAAATACGGGCAATACGCACTCGAAAGCCGCTGGGATGCCCCCTTCGATTACACTAACGCCACCTCGTCGGAAACGGTGTTTGGCTTCCCCGGCAGTTTCGGCCTGACCCACTGGCAGTATGATGGCGGTATGTATTTCTGGATGTTACCCGTCAACGCGACGTTTTACTTCGGCTTTACCGATTTCGGGACGGCAAACCCCAAGTACGCCATGCAACCCGGTCGCGACGTCGACAGCACGGAATACAGTTTTACGCTGGGTAAGCCGTACATCAAGTTCCGCAAATACCCGGACGACGTGCGGTTGAAAACGTACAAGAATCTGGGCAATAGTCGTCGGGAAGGGATGTTCCTGCAAGGCTATCTGCCGTATGTCAACGCCAATGGTAATGTCGATACGGTTCGGTCGACGAAAGGGCCGTATCCGTTGTTTTTCCGCGATCAGGTGGGGCTATTTCTAAATGCCAAACCAGGTACCCGAATTTCGAACAAGACATCGAACATGAACAATGCCGATCAGAATTCAGGGATTTACCCGGTGAAGTATCCGTACTATCCCAGCAGTGATCCAAACAAGATTTCGTCGGCCTACGCTGAAATTCGATTTGCCGAAATCTATTATTCGCTGGCGGAGTGCAAGTACCGGGCGGGCGATAAGGCTGGTGCCGCTGCGCTGCTGAACACCGTTCGGGCGCGGAACTACCCTACGAATTCGCCCAGCCTGTACAAGGCGGATGGTAGTCAGCTAACCGATCAGGAAATGCTGGATGAGTGGGGCCGCGAATTTCTGGTGGAGGGCCGCCGGCGTACCGATCTGATTCGCTGGGGTGTGTTCAACACGGGTACCTGGTGGGATAAGCAACCGGATGCGGATAACCACACGGCTATCTTCCCGATTGGCCAGAACGTACTCAACGTCTCTACGCAGCTGAAGCAGAATCCGGGGTATTGATATAGCGCAACACTCCGTCCCAGCCGAATCGTTGTGGGGTACCTGAATAGCCGTTACCACGGTAAACCGTCCACCGTTACATTTGGGCGTTTAACCGTGGTAACGGCTATTTTTGTGCGAAGCGGATTCCCGCAACGAATGAGGCTATTAAATCCCTGCCAATGAAGATTCTGCTGGTTGAAGACGAGGAGCGGGCGGCTACGTTTATTCGGAAGGGTATGTCGGCGGAAGGCTACGAGGTGGAAATCGCCTACGATGGGCGGACGGGGCTGTCGCTGTTCCGGCAAAACGAGTATGACATTATCATTCTTGACGTCAACCTGCCGCATATCAATGGCTTCGACCTGTGCCGGCTGATCCGGGCCGATAATGAATCCGTTCCCGTGCTGATGCTGACCGCGTTGGACAGTATCACCGATAAAGCTGACGGCTTCAACGCCGGTGCCGATGATTACCTGGCCAAACCGTTTGAATTTCAGGAGCTACTGCTCCGCGTTCGGGCACTGACCCGCCGAAATCATAGCAAGCCCAAACAAATACTACAACTGGCGGATCTGGAGCTTAATCTGGATACGAAAACGGTGACTCGGTCGGGTAAGCGCATCGACCTGACGACCCGCGAATACGCGTTGATGGAATACCTGATGCTTAATAAAGGCAAGGTCATTTCGCGCGTCGACATCAGCGAGCGGGTCTGGAACCTGAATTTTGACAGCAACACCAACGTTATCGACGTGTACGTCAGCTACCTCCGCAAGAAGATCGACAAGGATTTTTCGCCTAAACTGCTGCATAACATCGTCGGTATGGGCTATGTCCTGCGCGAGGGCTGATAAACGCTTCCGTATGCTCATTCGAAATCGGCTGACAATCATTTTTACCGGGCTGGCCATCGCGATTCAGATCACGCTGTCGCTGGTGGTACTTTACTTTTACTCGCTCTACCGCCAGGAAGAATTTTACAGCCGGCTAGAGTCGAAAGCCCGCGTAGCCGGTCGGGTGCTGATCTCCCGGCGGCACCTGCACGACGACTTTTTCAAGAACATGGTCCGTACCGATCTGCTGACGATTGTCGATGAGCAGATCAGCATCTACGATAGTCGGCATAACCTGGTTTTTACCAACCGGACCCTTAAGGAGTCAGACTACTACAAAGAGAAAATTCCGTTGCTGGCAACGGGCTCGCTGTTTGAGTTTCGGAGTGGGCATTTCGAGTCGATCGTGATTCCATTTCGGGATCGGGGGCAGCAGTTCTACATTTTCGCGTCGGGCTACGACCGGATCGGGTTCGCCAAGATGACAGCGCTGGAGCAGATTCTACTGCTGGCCAACCTGCTGGGTTTTGCGCTGATCGTACTGGCGGGCTGGTATTTCGCCGGCCGGGTGCTCAAACCTATTTCGCAGATTGTCGATGAAGTCGAGCAGATCACGGCAACGCACCTGCACAAGCGGGTAAACGAAGGCAACCAACAGGACGAAATCGCGCAACTGGCAATGACCTTCAACCGCATGCTGTTCCGACTCGAAGATGCTTTTGTGTCGCAGCGTAGCTTCGTTGCCCATGCGTCGCACGAACTGCGAACACCCCTCAACAACACGCTCGGGACGTTGGAAACCTCACTTCGCTACGATCAGAACCCAGCCGACTGGCGCGATAGTATGGAGATTGCCGTCGAAGAGTTGAAAAAACTCATCAGCCTGACCAACGGCCTGCTGAGCCTGGCTAAAGTATCGGACGCGGGCGTGGCACTCAACGAGATACAGGTCGACGACTGCCTGCTGACGGCCATTGGTCAGGTGCAGACCAAGTATCCCGGCCGGAGTTTACCCCTTCATTTCGACGCGGGTGACGATGAGTCGTTTGCGATCGTTGGTAACGCTACCCTGCTGACGACCGCTTTTCTGAACGTACTCGATAATGCCTGTAAGTACTCGCAGGAAGCCGTTGCCGTTCAACTCGCATCGACCGGCAACGGAATCGACGTTACCGTAACCGATCAGGGTAGGGGTATAACCGAGTCTGATGCTGCCCATGTGTTCGATCCGTTGTACCGCGGAAACAATGTCGAGGGGGTGCCCGGCTACGGTATCGGTCTGGCCATTACGCAGAAAATTATCGACCTGCATCAGGGAACGCTGGCCATTAACTCGCACGTCGGGCAGGGTACAACGGTGGTTATCAGCCTACCGGAAGGAACGCCGGAATAAAGCATGATGCGGTTATTGCCGTTCGTAGATACTTGTCATCTTATCGTGAAAGATTCGTTTGTAAGCCCCAATTCGCTCCGGTGCATTCAGCGGAATCACGTAGCTGGCATTTTCGTAGCCATCGCTAACGACATAGGTTGCTTTCTGTTGATCGGCCAATTGAAAGAAGTCGGCCAGTGAAACATGGCCATGTCGGGCTGAGTAATAGCTTAATCCGTGAATGCGATACGTTTCCATCTGATCGAAAAAGAAACCAATCGGTGCAATGATGGTAGTGCGTTTACGGGGCATGTGCTGCGCCAGCATCGCATTGTAGTGTGGCATATATGGCACCGTGCGGTTTTCGACCAGCACCTGCTCCGCTGTAAACAGCGCAAATCCATAGTACACAACTACCACAGCGATACCAACCTGACGTTGCCAGTCGGGTCGGTCAGCCCGGCTGTTGGCGAGGACTTTGGCGGCTACCAACGCGAGCCACGGAACAAACAGAATGTAATAGAAGTCGAAATTACTCTTGGTCAGCAGCCAGAAGCTCACCACCAGCAGTAGTAGGTACAGGACAACTGGAGTAGCGAGTCGGGCTGATCGGCCGCCGGAAAGCAAACACAGAAGAACCAGGACGCTGAGGGGTACTTCCGCATAACCATGGAAAAATAACTGGTGATAATCCAGCATTGTGCGCCATTTATCAGCCAGACTAAAATTAGCCTGCGTGGCCGGATCGTGCACAAACTGGGCAATCATCAGATCGATACGGCTGTCCCAGAGCGCGTCGGCAACATACAAACTCAGGGTCGATCCGCTGACGAGCGCGAACCAGATTGCCGGCCGACGACCTTCCCGAATAAGCAGCCACAATAAGCCTGCGACCATATAAATCAGGCCGTTTAGGTGTGTAAGCGCAGCCATACCCGCCAGTAGTCCGGCCAGCCCCGGCTGGCCATTCGGATTGGTTTGTTGGCTTAGCACATAGTACGACGCAAAGCCCAGCAGCATACACATCATCTCGGGGCGATTGACAGCGATATACTGAATGACGATACCGCAGCCAGCGTATAGTAATAACGCTAGCCACTTTTCCTGCACCGACGAGCGCCGGTTGTAGCGCCAGATCAGGTAGCCGGTCGTTAGCGCACATAGTGTCGTGAGGAGCTTGCTGGCTGGTAGCGAAAAGCCAATTAGGCCCATGACCAACGCACTGGTATAGATGTACAGCTTGTGAAAGACGTAAATCCGGTTTTCCCAGCCGTTGAGTCCTCGGAACAGTTCGGAGCGTACCCTGCCGTCGCGCACCAGCCAGTACGACTGCTCAGCGAACCAGGCATCATCGAAATGTTCGGTTCGCTGGTAACAGCTGAGCAGGAGAAGACCGAGTAGCAAGAAGACGCCGATCTTGAGCAGCGTTAACCGGGTGGGAAGCACGAGCATAATGTGGAGATACCGTAGTCAACGGAACCCCCAAAAGTAGCCATCGTGCTTGAGACAGCAGGTATCAATTTTTCGCTCAGCTGGCTATCCGCTGCGGCCCGATCGGGGAGGCTTTACGTTCTGACCAGTCACATTCCCCGCCCCGAGGGCTGTGTCTTCACAGCCCTTTTACGGTAGCTGGTGCATGATACAGGGCACAAGTACGCTGTACGGCTAGCTGTGTATTAGATAAACTCCCAGGTCTTTGTCTGCACAGACCTGGGAAGTAGTTTTGACCTGTACGGCGATGAAGACATCGATCTTAATCTATACGCGATGACGCGTTGACTGATTGTAGAAACAGCTGTAGCGTAGTTGATTGATAGGTGAAACAGGCTCATGAGGCTGTGTTCCGGCAATAGGTTAATTGAGGTAACAATCCATATTTAGCACTGTATTCAGCTTAACCAAGCGCCATAAATAGCGAAATTTATACATGGCTGACTTATCGTTTGACTATTGGAATAAACTGGCGGGTCAGCTAGTGGTCATAAGTTCCTTACTGGGTGGTTTCTCGTTATCAGCAATTATTCCTCTTATTGAGGCCAGGGCGGACAGTAAGCCCATGAATTACATTTTCCGTAGTGTAGTCATTGCAACAGCCTCTTTTTTGATCTCGATTTTTGCAATGACCAAAATAATGATGATGACGAGTCAAGGCTTTCCAACCAAAGTGACTGGAAGCGATTTGCTGATTCCCAGACTTGTTGGTGCACTTTCTTTCCTTGTTGGCATACTGTCGATCGTAGTTGTCATATCCTTGTCAGGTTGGCA
>JAKONH010000154.1 GCA_022702045.1 Spirosomataceae bacterium | reverse complement strand
AAATTCATCACTCAGCGACGGCGCACAACAGGCCGATATGGTGTCGAATGAAAACGCAGCCACCAAATTCGGAGCCGACCAGGGGGAAACAAATATGGTGAAACTCGTTGATGGTAAGCTGACCCCGTTCGGCGATACCGAAGACGACGTAGCCGACGATCAACTCAGCAACCGATATAGCGACGACGACGAGCGTGGCTTCAACGGTGACCAATCGAAGGGACTGACCTACGAGAACGCCGATGCCAGCCTGCGCGCCGACGATGCCGGTGAAGGCATCATCGCAGACGATGTGCCTGAGAACCCGGAAGCAGAAGCAGAAATTACAGGCAATCCCGATGCAGGCGCTACGGTCAACACGGGTTTGCCTTCAGAAGACGATGAAAAGCGCACGCCAACCAGTACGTTTGTCGTTCGGGGCGATATGGTACCCCCAACGCCGGGTACACCCGGTCCGGTAACGCCCCCCGACCCAAGTCAACCCGTACCGCCGACGCCCCCATCGCCCGGTCCGGAAATCCCTGACCTGCCCGGTACGCCAAAGCCCGAAACACCCGAAATTCAAGAACCCGAGCAACCTGATCGGTCGCACCAAATCGGGTTTCAGCAGCGCAATCGGACGTATACAGCTGGCAATGCAGCACCTGACACAGCGCGCGAAGGTATGAGCACCGGCCCCGGCGATGAACAGCCCGACACCGGTGATTCAGCACGCCCGTACGATGTTAGCGCCAAGGATAACGAGGAATACCAGCCTGGTGAACGGCCCGAGGAAGGCCGCGAGTCACGCACGATGCCCCGCGAGCTGATGGACGAAAGTTCCGTTCAGGCGCAGGACATGATCGACGGTAGCGACCGATCAGACCAGAAATCGACGGATGGTCTGGATCGTCCGTATAACGACCCACAGGCTGCCCGCGAGATGGCGAGTTAATCACATCGTCAGTTTGTTGCAAACCGCGTGAGGTGGTGTTGGGTAAGCCGACACCACCTCACGCTTTTTCTGTACATTTAAGCGGTCACAATTAACTGAGCCCCATGAACAAGAAAACAAAATTACTAATCGCGGAAGTGTTCTGCGTCGTCTTCCTGACAGCCTTTCTCTCACCAAAAGACAAGTGGGTCTCCCTATTCGACGGTAAAAACGTGAGTGGCTGGCACAGCTACCAGAAAGATAAAGTCGTTGGCTGGAACATCGAAGGTGGCTTGCTGGTACCCGACGGCACTGGTGGCGACCTAGTCACCGACAAAGAGTATGAGAACTTTGACCTAGAGTTCGACTTTAAAATTCCGAAAGGCAGCAACAGTGGCGTTGTTTACAAAGTTATCGAAAACCCGGACCTGCGCTCAACGTACATGTCTGGCCCGGAATTTCAGATCATCGACGACAAGGGGTATCTTAACGAGAAAGGCGAAATCTACCCACTCAAGCCAACGCAGCTTTCGGGTGCCAACTACGACATGATTCCCCCTGCCAATCTGAATGCCGTGAAGCCTGCGGGTGAGTGGAACAAAGGCCGGATCGTTGTGAACAACAACCATGTCGAGCACTTCCTCAACGGCAAAAAAGTTGCGGATTACGAATACGGCTCCGAGGACTGGAAAGCCATGGTTGCCAAAAGCAAATTCAAAGACTGGGCCTACGCGACACCACATGCCAAAGGCAAGATCGCGCTGCAAAACCACAACCCCCGCGAAAAAGTCTGGTTCCGCAACATTCGTATCAAAGAGTTGTAGAATCAGTCCGGGTCGACGCGTCGGCGGGTTGCTTTCACGTCGCCCTTGCGTTTCTTTTCGCTGATTCGTTCGGCAACGGCCGCTTTCGACGGTTTCGTAGCGCGTCGGGCTTTGGGTTTTTCGAACGCTTTCTGCAACAACTGGTAAAACTTGGTCGTGACTTTCTCCCGGTTGGCCAATTGGGTACGCTCCGTCTGATGTGTCAGCACCAGCTCGCCATCGGTTGTTAGTTTAGTCGCCAGTTTTTGCGCCAGAACGGCCTTTTGTTCATCAGTCAACAACGTTGACCTGTGTAGAGCAAAGCGGAGTTCAGCCTTCGTGGCTACCTTGTTGACGTTCTGTCCACCCGCGCCACCGCTACGGGCAAACTGATAGCGAATTTCCGGGCTGAGGTCGGGCAATTTCATGAGTCGTTGCTGAAGCGATTATTCCGTAAACATACGGGTTTGGCCAATAGACCCCGTTTTCTGAATGCAGTCTACCAGCAAAACAAACCAGTAAACAGGCGGTTTAGTAACAGACAAAACCACCTGTTTACTGCATACTGGTATGGGATCGAATATATTGGAAGAGCGCATGCTCGAAGACACGCTCCTGCTGTTTCAGGGAGGTAAGGCAACTGATCTAACAGCTGCTCAGGGTGTTAACCTGATCGATGGCTGGCTGATGGCGTTGCAGAGTGATTTGAACATCGGGCAGGTAGGCGAGCAGCTCGGTCAGCTACGCGATGAATTACAAAGTCCGCAGCCTGACGAAGCCACCGTTAAAAGCCTGTTGCGTAGCCTGGCCGATGAAACGCAGGCCGCAGCCGAAGGGCCAAACGCTGAAGGCACCTGGACGGGTAAGCTCGAAAGCCTGTCGAAAATTCTTCGTCATTTCGGCAGTTAATTTTAATTTGGCCAACACGATCTAACAGCACTAATACTGTCTGGTCGGTCAGTACATTTCTTTTTTAAATCACTACACTATGGAAGGACAAGCAACACTAGAACAGCGTATGTTGAATGATACGCTGGGTGCATTTGGTGAAGGCAATGCAACACCCATTACCGCCGAGCGGGGCACCTTGTTGCTGGAAGGCTGGTTGAACGCATTGCGGGGCGATGTTGGTGCCGAACGTATTCTGGCGGAGATTGGTACCCTGCGCGACCTGCTGAAAGAACCTAAGCCCGACGGTGATCAAATCCGTCATTTATTGCTGAGTATGGCAAGCCACACGGCCGCCCTGTCGCACGAGCCAACGATCGACCCCGCCGTCGAAAGCCAGCTTAAGCAACTGGTGTCGGTGCTGCGTAACGTCAGCAGTCAACTCTAACCGACTCTTTTTATGACTACGCCGGAAGAATTTGCCGACTTGCTTGACGAGACAATGGCCGTATTGAGTCCTGAAACGATTCCTACCGAAGCCGCAGCCGGAACTGATGTGCTGACGAAATGGATCGACATCCTGCGTGAGGGTATCAATACCAAGGACTTGGCACAATCGCTTCAAGCGTTGCAGGCTACGATTAGTGCGCCTGGTGCAACCCCAGCCGACCTTGAACCAGTACTACAGGATCTCGCGTACCAGGTTACCGAACTCAGCGCGAACGTTGGTTCCGAAGGCGACATGGTAACCCGTTTACAAGCACTGGCCTCGGCCTTGCAGGACCTGGCGGGTAAACTACACGCAGCGCAGGCATAACCGCAATGGGCCATCAAAGGGGGGCGGGAGAACACGACTGGCTCTCCCGCCCCCCTTTGCTTTCTCTGGAATTGACCTAGTTGTTGCGTAATCCACTTAACCGGCCAATGAGTTGGTCGAACAATCGATGGGGTAGCCGCGAAATCAGCCAGCCGGTTACCGGTTTTGGGACGATCGCGTAGCGAATACGCGGCCGACTTGTTTCGTGGATATGCACCAGGCGCTCGCCCAGGTAATCGATCGACAGGCCATTTTCTTCGGACTGTTTTACTTGTTTGGCAAACCACTGCATAGCCGGAAAGTACAGGCTATTCCGGTACCGCTCGATGTTGGTCCCTTTCCCCCAGATAGGTGTCTTGACGGCTCCTGGCCCCACGATCACGACTGACACGCCAAAAAGCCGCAACTCCCGACGCAGGCTATGCGACAATCCTTCCAACGCGTGTTTTGATCCCACGTAAGCGCCCATGAATGGAATAGCTACCTGTCCGTTTACTGAACTAATCATTTGAATACGACCGGGAGAAACCGGATGATTGGCGCGTGCGCCGAGCAGCGGTAAAAAGGCCTGCGTGACGCGCAGTACACCCAATACGTTGACGTCGAAATGCTGCTGAACGACAGCCAATGGCTGTTCCTGCAGTGGTCCGCCAATGGCAATGCCCGCATTGTTGATTAGTCCTCCCAAACCTGTATCAGCCAGTTGTTGGGTTAATTGCTGGGCTACAGCGTTCACGGATACGTCGTCTGTCACGTCCAGCAGCACGGGGACTACGTTCGGCCCCAGTTCCGCCGAGAGCCGGTCAGCATCAGCGGGGTTACGAACGCCCGCAAAAACAGTGTACCCTCGCTGGGCAAATTGCCGGGCGGCCCCGTAGCCAATTCCCGTCGATGCACCAGTAATCAGAATTGTTTTAGGCGACGTTTTCATTGGGTAAACATACTACCAATCTGCGTCAACAAACAGCCGAAGACGTACGTTATTCTAGTGAAGCTGGCGCACGCATCCTTTACCGGTCAGCCCCTTTTTCTATGCAGGATATCGAACCCTTTTACGGTTGGGAAAAATACTACTCAGCAGCCGACGACGAACGGTCGCCGTTTCATGAACGGGAGTATAACATGCAGCAGTATGAACACGATATTTACGGCTACTACATTCATCCGCTCTGGGATGAAATCGGCTCTGAAACACTCTACTGCAAGCTTCTCTTCACCAACTATGACCGGCAGTTTGTCGTCATCGAACTGTTCGGCGAATGGAATGACACGCTTCACAACGACGTGATGTACCTGAAACGACAGGTTATCGACCCGCTGATTACCGAAGGCATCAAGTACTTTATTCTGATCGGCGAAAATCTCTTTAACTTC
The DNA here is from genome assembly GCA_022702045.1 of Spirosomataceae bacterium. GTDB lineage: Bacteria > Bacteroidota > Bacteroidia > Cytophagales > Spirosomataceae > Spirosoma. The sequence goes on along the minus strand of JAKONH010000154.1, from coordinate 4,553 downwards.
CACGGTTCCGACGATAGCTACTACGAAGAATGGTTCGATGAGGTCGAAGACGGCTGGATTGCGGCTGTTCGTATTCCCGATTTTGTCGAACGCGAATGGAAGAAGTATCACCTCGACTATTACGTCAATTACGGTGGTACGCTGGACGAGATTGATAACTGGCGGACACTTAAACCAGCTGGCCTGTTCGATCTGGTCAACAGCCTGATTATTCGCCGACTAACCTAACCCCAAACCGGCTATACCGCCGGTTTTCGTTTTTACTTAATTTATTATCATTTTTCAGTCGCATCACAACGCCCACACACACAAACTATGGAAACTCCCAAACAGACTGCCGAAAAGCAGATGCTGTCAGCCAAAGAAACGGCCGCTCAGAAAGTAGACGCTTTCAAAACAGAAGCGGCCCAGCACCTCGACACCGCAGCCGCGCATCTCGACGAACTGCGCGATCAACTGGTCGCCAAAGCGCAGGAAGTCGGGAAAGACATTGACATTGAGGGCCTGAAAATGCAGGCATCGCAACAGTTCGATCAGGCGAAAGCCGCCACGGCCGAAACACTGACGCAACTCCAGGCACAGGCCGAAACGGCGTTCACGGCCGCTGCCGCCAAGGCCGATACCCTCTCCGACGCTGCCGAAGACAAGTTCGACGAACTGCGCGCCGAAGCCGCCGTTCAGCTTGAAGCAGCCCAGGTCAGAATTGACGAACTCAGAGCAGAAGCGGCCCTCAAAATCGAAGAAGCGAAAGAGAAGGCCAAAGGCGTATGGAGCCAGCTGTTTGGCGCGTAACAAGCAAGAGCCAGACCACGCCTGGTATTTCCTAGACGTGGTCTGTGCCGCTTAGCCTGGGACCGCGCACGTAGTTTCGTTCTTTGCGGTTGATGACTAGTTCCTCCAGATAGCCTGCTTTGATCAACGCCTGAATATCGGTACGCGCCGTCTGGTTCGATACACCCAGTCGATTCTCTACTTCCTTTGCCGATAAGACCGTAGTTGGCTCCCGCCGAACCCACTCGACAATTTGTGCCTGTCGGGGCGACAATTGTTCAGTACGCTGTAGGGCCAGCACAGCCTGTTTTTCCTTTTGTTTACGAGCCAGGTAGTTCTTTAGCTCGTCATAGGCCTTGCTGAGCGTCTTTACCTGATAGAGCACAAAATAAGTCAGGTCGTTCTCGTCCAGTTCGGCGTATTGAAAAGCCCGGTAGTACTGCATCCGCGAGTCTTTTATCACGCGGGAAATCGACAGATACTCCGTTAGCCAATACCCTCTTCGAAGCAGATACCAGTAAAACAACGCGCGGGCTGTACGTCCGTTCCCGTCGGTAAACGGATGAAAATAGCCGATCAGGAAGTGAATGATGCTCGTTTTGACGACTGGATGCAGGAAGTAGTCCGGTGATTCGTCATTAAAAAATTGACACAGTTCAGCCGCGAAGGCCGGAATGCTGCTGAACGCAGGGGGCGTATGAACAATAGCGTCGACGACGTGAATGTTATCGTGCTGACGAAACTGTCCGGCTTCCTCCGCATTATCCAGCGTTTGGTCCGTCATCAGGCGATGGACTGTTAGAAGGCCTTCTACCGTAAGCCGGTCACTTTTATGCGCATTGATGTATTGAATTGCCTGATAGTTGTTGACAATCATACGCTCGGACACGTTGCGTGGCGGACGCTCCTTTCGCAGCATTTCTTTCGCTACTACCCGCGATGTAATGGCCCCCTCAATCTGGCTCGATGCAATCGACTCTTCCATGATCGAGCCAAGCAAATATTGATGCCGGTCGGTCTCCCCTATTGGTTGCTGCCCACCTAACGTACCGCCCAGATTCAGATCAAACTGGTGGAGAGACTCCTGTATGGAATCAACACTTACGTAATAAAAGAAGTGGCCTGCTATCTCCAAAGCCCTTCGCTCTAGTGAACGACTATGCTTAATCACTGACCACAGATAGACTGGTGACAATTTCTCTTTGCATGACGTCGGCACCTTGTATTTTACCTTATCCCAGTATAAGTATTCGTCGTTTAGGCTTCTCACAATTCCTTGTTGATACAGCTCCGCAAATGTGCTCATCAGTCCGTTTGAAGCAAAATAGTTTATGTATTCTCCATACGACTCAGTAACTGGTGGCGGCTCTATCTTTTTCATATTATTTTCTAATACATCCAAAATTAGAAAATAACAGAAAATAAGTAACGCACTTTCTGGGCTACAACATCCACCCGAAAAGAGCCGGCAGACTGCTAATCAGGCTTATCTTTGCACTATGACGTTACAGAACGATTTGTTGCTCCGCACGGCGCGGGGTGAACTGAATGAACGAGTGCCTGTCTGGATGATGCGGCAGGCAGGTCGGGTGCTGGCGCAGTACCGGGCCGTGCGGGAAAAGGCAGGCAGCTTTATTACGCTGGCCAAAACGCCGGAACTGGCGGCTGAGGTTACGATTCAGCCCATCGATGCGTTCGACGTCGATGCAGCCATCATCTTCTCTGATATTCTGGTGGTACCCGAGGCTATGGGACTCCCCTACGAAATGATCGAAAGCCGGGGACCGGTATTTCCGAAAACCGTTCGGTCGACCATCGATCTGGGGCAGTTGCGCGTGGCTGATGCCGAAACGGACCTTGGCTATGTGCTCGACGCCATTCGGCTTACCAAGAAAGAATTGAACGGACGGGTGCCGCTTATCGGTTTTGCAGGGGCGCCGTTTACAATCTTCTGCTACATGACAGAAGGCAAAGGGTCGAAGACGTTCTCGGTAGCGAAAAAATTGCTGTACACCGACGCGGCTTTTGCACATACGCTGCTGCAGAAAATCACTGACAGCACAATTTCCTACCTGAAAGCGCAGGTGCTGGCCGGTGCCGACCTGATTCAGCTATTCGATTCGTGGGCGGGCATCCTGTCGCCGGAGCAGTACCGGCAGTTCTCGCTACCCTACATCAAGCAAATCTGCGACGCAATCACGGATGTTCCGGTCACGGTGTTTGCGAAAGGCGCGTTCTTCGCCCGACACGAAATTGGTCAGCTCGATTGTCAGGTGGTTGGTCTCGACTGGAATATGGACCCTGCCGAGTCGCGGGAGTTGGTTCCGAATAAAGTACTTCAGGGCAATCTGGACCCGTGCGTCCTTTACGCTGATTTCGCCCAGATCAAGCGGGAAGCGAAACACATGCTCGACTCGTTTGGTCATCAGCATTACATCGCCAACCTGGGTCACGGCATATACCCCGATACCGACCCTGACAAAGCCCGCTGCTTTGTCGACGCGGTGAAGGAATTGTCAACCCGGTAATTTGATTGTGGCGACGCAACGGGTTGCGTCGCCACAATCAAATTACGAATTTGGAATCAGGCCGGCTTCGATAGCTTCCTGTTTCAATTGCGCTTTGTCGATGGGTACAACGCCTACTGATTCGCAGACTAGTCCACCACCCAGGTTGGACAGGCCAGCGATAATGGCAGGCGACTGACGCAGGGCCACGCAGCAGGCGGCTATGCTGATAACCGTATCGCCCGCCCCCGACACATCCGCGATTTGCCGAAGGTGCGCCGGCAATTTCAGCTTTTGGTCGTTGAAATCGATAAATACCCCCCGCTCCGACAGCGTGATCAACGCACCCGATATGTTCAGCGCCTGCTTCAGTTGATCGACAGCCGCCTGAAACTCACTAGCGTCATCAACGTCGAAATCGAGCTTCAACCCTTCACGTAGTTCTTTCAGGTTTGGCTTGAATAAAGTTGTGTGCTGGTACGACAGGAAGTTGCGCTTCTTCGGATCGACTACGGTAGGAATGCGTTGTTCGTTGGCAAAATCGGTGATTTCGGCAATTGCTTCTTTGCTCAGTACGCCCTTGTCGTAATCTTCAAAAATAATGACGTGACAGCTCGGAATTAGCTCTTTCGCTTTGGCAATAAGCTGTGTCCGTTCGGCATCCGTTATGTACCGATCCGTTTCCGTATCGACCCGCACGACTTGTTGCGAGCTAGCAATAATCCGTTCCTTGATAGTCGTAATCCGGTCGTGGCTACGGATCAGGCCATCGCAGTTTAATCCACGATCGCAGAGTTCCTGCTCGAGCAGGTCGCCCGGTGCGTCGGTACCGATTACCGAGCAAATGATGGCTTCCGCACCCAGCGCCTGTACGTTGAGCAACACGTTGCCAGCGCCACCCAGCCGCCGTTCACGCCGGTCGACGTTGACGACCGGTACGGGCGCTTCTGGTGAGATACGTTCGACACGTCCCCATACGTACGAGTCCAGCATAACGTCGCCGATAATTAATACCCGCAGGGAATCGAACTGCGTAAACAGTTCGTCAATCGAAAGATCCAGTACTGGACTCATACATAAAGAGCGAAAGGGTGAAAGAGCAAAAGAGCAACCAGCCAGCACAATCGCTCTTTCTGTCTTTCGCTCTTTCACTCGTTGAAATTTCGTGCAAAGAAACGAAAAGCGAGGTCGATTTCCGAAATCCGTCGACAGGCTTGAGTATATGGCCCGCCAGGGGTTTCTTTGCTATAGTTTATAGCCACTGCGGCTTACGAT
>JAKONH010000133.1 GCA_022702045.1 Spirosomataceae bacterium | reverse complement strand
AACCGGCGCAGACTAGCATTCCGTCGTATCTGATTTATGAGCCACTCAACGGAAAGCCCCTTTATCGCAACCGCTGTCGGACAGTGGCCTAGATTATGTGTACGAGAAGACACAGGCGATGCTCGACTTCGGCACAGAGCGCGTCATCTGGGTAACGACCCATTCGCGAAAAGTGCTCATTGCTACGAAAGGAGAAAGCTGGATTACCCAGGACTGGGACAAGACCGTTCCGGTGATCGACACTGTGACACTGAATATTAACCAACCATTGATCGAAGAAGGGGTTATCTAAGCTGGTTTTTACCGACGGTTGTCGCCCCCTTCCATCATACTAAGGTAACTGGCATAACGGCTTTCTGCGATCTCGCCCTCGCCCACGGCATCTTTAACTGCGCAGCCGGGCTCATTGATATGCAGGCAGTTGTGAAACCGGCACTGATTGAGTCGCTTACGCATCTCGGGAAAGTAGTGGCTGATTTCCTCCTTCGTCGTGTCGACCAGCCCTAACTCTTTAATACCCGGCGTATCGATGATAAACGTACCTGGCGCCAGTTCAAACATTTCCGCGAAGGTCGTTGTGTGAACACCTTTGTTAGCGAACGTCGACACTTCATTGGTACGTAGGTTCAGATCGGGCGAGATTGCGTTGACGAGTGACGATTTGCCCACCCCCGAATGGCCCGACAGCAATGTTACCTTGTGATCGAGCAGTTGCCGGAACGCGTCGACACCGTCGCCTTCGATGGCTGAGGTCGCCAGACAGGTATAGCCAACCTGCTCATACATGTCCATGATCTCCTGCTGATAGGTTAATCCTTCCTCATTAAGAATGTCAGATTTGTTGAACACGACAGCCGTCGGGATACGAAACGATTCCGCCGATACCAGAAAGCGGTCAATGAAACCGAGCGAGGTACGGGGTAAGGTCAGTGTTGCCAGCAGAACGGCCTGATCGAGGTTAGCCGCCAGCATATGGCCATGGGCCGTTTTATGTACCGACTGCCGAATGATGTAGTTGTCGCGGAGCAGAATATCGGTGATCACCACCGTATTTTCGATTTCGTCTTCAACGGTAAACGCCACCCGGTCGCCCACCGCAATCGGGTTAGTGACTTTAAGACCCTTGATTTTGAATTTGCCCTTCAACCGCCCCTGATAGACGTGGCCATCGGCGTTACGAACGTCGTACCAGGAACCTGTTGAGCGGAGTATTAAGCCGGTGTTTGACAATGATCGAATGCCTGAATGATAGAATGGTAGAATGCGTCTTTTCAGCTTGCCTTCTTTCCCAGCAACTTTGCTGCTATGTGCATAACTCGCTCAGTTGCGCCGATGTTCCGTTGCACGTATAAGCGGGTGATTTGGGCAGCTTTTGACCGGTTGGCATACTGTCGAGTGAATGCCAGTTGTAGTTCGTTAACTGTGCGGACCGGAAATGCGCCCCCTTCGGCAACCAAATCGATAGCTTCCTGAAACTTATCGTAAACGGGACCGAAGAAAATGGGCATGCCGAAGGTCGCGGCTTCCAGAATGTTGTGCAACCCCTCCCGAAACGCACCACCAATAAAGGCAAACTCTCCGTACTGATATAGCGACGACAGCATGCCGACGTTGTCGACAAATAGTACAGCCGTATCGGCCAGCCCGCTCAGGTCAGTCGGATCAACGGTAGAGTATCGGGCTGATGAGTGGATCAGGCGCTTCTGCCAGTCGGCAATAGTATCGGCGTCGATTTCATGAGGGGCAACGATAACTTTCAGCGGCTGTGTAAATTGGTTCACAAAGGGAATCAGCACGTCCATATCCAACGGCCATGCACTGCCAACAACCAGTAACGGTTGCCCATTTTTGAAGGCTTCAGCAACCGGAATCGCGCGAACCGTCGCGACCGTTTGCGCGACCCGGTCAAAACGTGTATCACCCGCCAGTGTTACGTCCGTAATTCCTATGCTTTCCAACAAATCGACCGATTCCTGATTCTGCACCAGCAGATGATTAAACTGCTGCAACAACTGTCGGTAGAAACCCCCGTACGATTTAAAGAACAATTGATTCGGGCGGAATATAGCTGAAAACGACAGCACGGGTATGTTTGCCTGATGTAGTTCATGCAGGTAGTTAGCCCAGAATTCGTACTTGATGAAAAAGACCAGGCTGGGTTTCACTACTTGAACAAAACGACGCGCATTAGCGGGTGTGTCGATCGGCAGATAAAAGACATAGTCGGCCCCCACGTAGTCTCTCCGAACCTCATAGCCTGATGGCGAGAAGAACGTCAGCAGAATACTATAGTGCGGGTAAGCGTCGCGAAAAGCTTCCATCACGGGCCTTCCCTGCTCGAATTCGCCCAGTGACGCTGCGTGAAACCAGACAATCGGACGCGTATCGGTAGTGTGGTTCAGCGTATTGTCAATTCTGTCGAGCAGCCCCTGTTGCCCGGTCAGCCAGCGCCGGGCTTTGGCGTGAAACGGAGCCGCCAAACGCAGGACGGCAGGATAACTTCGGATACTAATTGAATACAGTTTCGCAACCAGGGCCATGCGTTGGTAGTTAGTAGATGACAAAACTACACACACCTCACAAACCACACACGCACTATGCAAGCTTACGATACACTCAGCGAAGCGATCAGCGCGCTTCAATTGCAAGGTTACACCAAAGATTTTAACCTGAAATCAGACTGCCTGCACTGCGCAGCAGACGACATCGAGCTTCGTCCGGCAGACTTTGATATTGTCGACGTTTACCGATTCGAAGGACCAACCGATCCGGGCGACGCATCCGTTTTGTACGCGATAGAAGGGAAAGATGGCAGCAAAGGAATGCTGGTCGACGCTTACGGAACCTATGCCGAAGCGATCTCGCCGGAGATGGCAGAGAAGCTGCGGTATACGCCGGAGAACTAACGAAACTTTTCAGCCTTAGAATTGATTTTACGTCAACAGTACGTACAATGCCGCAATGAACTGGAATAAGATAACGAGTGACGCACAACTCGATGAAATAAAGGAAGAGTCGGCCAAACAGCCTGTACTTATTTTCAAGCACAGCACGACCTGCTCAATCAGTGCAATGGCGTTGAGCCGTATGGAGCGTAACTGGAGCGACCAATTGGGCGTAAAACCATACTACCTGGATCTGCTGGCCAACCGGCCCATTTCAAAGCAGATTGAGCAGGTGTTTGGCGTTGAACATGAGTCGCCACAGGTACTACTGATCCGCAACGGCGAATGCGTGTATGATGCCTCGCACATGGCCATCTCGTTTGTAGGACTGCAACAGGCCGTCTAGATCGTTAAAACGAAAAAGGGTGAACCGTCAGCGGTTCACCCTTTTTCGTTTTAACCTCTCAAGGTAATGCGGGCTCGGTGGCAGACGCCCCCGATAGGCGGATTGAATTTCGATACACTGACTTCGACCGCTTCCAGATTTGGATATTGCTGCCGAATCCCCTGAATGATGCCATAAGCTACATGCTCGAGCAACCGAGCCGACTGTTGCATGACGTCTTTGGTGATCTGATACAGGTGTTCGTAGTTAACGGTAGCGCTAAGCCGGTCGCGCTGCGCAGCTTCGTCAAAATTGGCTGTAACGACAATATCAACCGAGTACTTGTTACCGATTTTCTGCTCCTCATCGTAATAGCCGTGGTACGAAAAAAACTCGAGCCCTTCGAGGGTGATTATTCCCATTGGTAGTACTGCCTGTGTAAGCGGCTTAAATCTGATCGAAAAACGAACCGCCCCGCCTGGGTTGCTCCGGTTCCGCAACGGGCCTGTCAGTCACTTGTGGCTCAGGAGTCGTCGCTTCGGCGGCAATCGACTGCGGAACCGGCCCATTTTCCACGTCAGCCGCTATATAAGTAGCCGCATGCTCGTTGGTCTGAGCGGTCGACGCCAGCTCGTGGTTTGCCGTCGTTGGGATGTTGGTTTCCGGGATTGCCTCCGGTACGAATGATTCCCGCTCCGTCAGTGGGGGCAAATCGATAGCGGATGCCGTTATGGCATCTGACGATTCACTACGCATGGCAGGAGCCGCATAATCGGGCTTTTGTGTATCTTCAGCCTGCTTCTGATCGTTGATGATCTGTGTAGTTACCTCATCGATTTTACCCAACAAATTCTGCCGGGCAAACTTCTTCTCGAACCGGTCGACGCTATCAAGTGCTTTGCCAGCCAGATCACGAATCTGAATACCCAGATTCTCCTTGTATTTCTCCAGCGCTTTGAAATCGTGTTCCAGCGACTTCAGGTCATTTAAAATATTGTCTTTCAGAAACCGGGATTGATTTTCAGCATCCTGAATCATCAGCGCCGACCGCTTCCGGGCGTCAGCCAGCAGCTCGTCGGCTTTCTGTCTCGATTCGCTCATGTACTGTTCAGCCGCTTTGTTGGCCTGATCGGTAATCTGATGACTGGTATCTTCGGCCGTTTTCAGCGTACGGAACAATGTCATCTCGACTTCTTTTAGCTTACCTAGCTCCTTTTCAGCCAGCTCAAGCTGCATCTTCAACATCTTGACGTCCATGCTGACCCGCTCCCACTCCTGCGACAGCGAGACTAAAAAGGCATCGACATCTTCGGGTTTATAGCCACGCATCACCTTTTCAAAAGTGTGCTGCCGAATTTCAATTGGCGTAATTTTCATGGGGGAGCCAGGCGTTTGGGTAAAGCTTTGCGTACTGCGCGAGTGAAATAACGTCCAATCTATCACTTTAGCAAAACATAGCGAACTAAATCTGCCTA
>JAKONH010000061.1 GCA_022702045.1 Spirosomataceae bacterium | reverse complement strand
AATCAGTAGAGACGCAATCGCATAACCGGTTACGGCCAGACAACTTCGATGACTTCTTTTTTCAGGTCGACCGTCGTGCGGGCTTCGTGACTATCCCGGCGCAGGGTAGTCTTTCCTTTTGCAACCTTCACTACCTCCTGCCGGATGACGTGCGTCGCATCTTTCTTCCGAAATACCGACACGGCCTGATCACTTGTGTCAATTGGCAAGTCAATCGTTTTGCCGGTTGCTTTCACCAGCCGGGCGGTGTTGGGTAACGGCTGATTTCGTAGCAGGGCCAGCGCCCGCGACGCCAAGGGTACGCCATAGCCGACATAATTATTGCCGTACGGATATAGATGCGCCGACTTTTCAATGATCGCCATCAGTTCTTTATTACTCAGGTCTGGACGAGCCTGCATCAGACAGGCTGCAAAACCCGTAATCACCGGTGCCGACAACGACGTGCCGTACAGCGAAAAACAGGCAACGTTTGGTTTCAGGTATGGCAGCGGTTCGGGACCGATACTGCTATAACCGATGCGGTTCCAGTATTTGGCGTTGGTAGCGCCGACCGCCAGTACGCCCTGGGCATCGGCGGGCGTGCTGATGATACGCCAGCCCCGGTCCTCCCCTTCATTCCCTGCCGACACGATAATCAGCATACCTTTCTTATCGGCTGCCAGTTGAGCCGCCCGGCTAATCAGACTGGTATGTCCGTCCATCTCAACCGGCTTGTAGTTTTCTTTCGGGTTGCTCATGCCCCGTGCGTAGCCCAGCGACGTATTGATCAGCCGTACACCCAGGCTGTCCATCCATTCGATAGCCGCCACCCAATTGTCTTCTTCACCCCGGTATTCGCGATTCCCCTGATCGCTGCGGGCCAAATAAAACGTGGCGTCGGTTGCCAGTCCGTACTGCCGGTTTTCCTGTAAATCGTTACCCGCAATGGCCGCCAGCACTTCTGTACCGTGAAAATCCGACATGGCATCCAGCGACCGGAACAGATCGACGCCGGGGCGATCGCGGTGTACATAGTCGCGGATTGCCCGTACGCCCTGCCGCGCGAAAATCGGCTTGAGTGCATTCGCCGAGTCAGCACCGAAAAAGCCGGCATCGACAACCCCGATGGTCACGAAACGGCCAGTCAGCCCGGCCCGCACAAAGTCAGGCGCCTGAATCTGCGTCATTACTGGTGCCAGTTGCATCTGACCAGGCTCGTCAGCCACGGCTGGTGCGTTCAGACTGGAAATGACAAGGTTCGGATTAATCGGCTCTATACCTGTCACGAATGGCAACCGTTTCACCCAGTCTACCTGCTCAATCGTCAGGCGGGCCGAGACGGCATTGAGCCACCGTGACCGGCTCAGTGGGGTAATACCCGACTGACTCAGGGCCGTCAAATAGGCCGGCGAGATAGGTCGGTCGGTGTCGTCAATAGTCAGGTGTTGAACTGTCCGCCGGTGCCGGGCCGCTGCCGACAGTGCCGGGGCAGCGTTTGGCTCTTTGGCGGTGAACAGAATCCAGTATTTGGGAGTTGGGTCGCTGACGTGGCCTGCTGCCTGCCCCCAAAAAGGCAGACCGACCAGCAGCGCAGCTACGAAAAATCGCATAAGCGCGTGTGTACCGGGAAGAAAGGTTAAGCGGGAAGAACGGGCCGAAACTGTGACGGCTTTTCGTTTCCTTTGCAAACGTAAACCCTAAACGGGGTTTCATCATTCCCGCTATGCGTTATTTGCCCATTGCCAACCAGCTTTTCGTCCGCAACCGCGAACGGCTGGCCGCGCTGCTCAAGCCTAAATCGCTGGTCATTGTCAATGCCAACGATATTTTACCCACCAATGCCGACGGCACGATGTCGTTCCGCCAGAACAACGACCTGTTTTACCTGACGGGCGTCGATCAGGAAGAAACGCGTTTTCTGCTGTTTCCCGAACATCCCGATCCAAAGTTTCGGGCGGTGCTGTTTCTGCGGGAAACAAGTGAACTGATTGAAATCTGGGAAGGCCACAAACTAACCAAAGCCGAAGCCGCTCAGACGACTGGCCTACCCGAATCACAGATCTACTGGACGCACCAGTTCGACACAATCTTCGCGCAGATCGTCTTCGAAGCCGAACACGTATACCTCAACGCCAACGAGCATACCCGAGCCGACGTGGTCGTACAAACGCAGGACGCCCGCTACATCGAGCAGTTCCGCAACCGCTACCCGCTGCACCGGCTCGAACGGCTGGCTCCATTGATGCACAACCTCCGGGCTATCAAGCAACCCGAAGAAATGTCTTTGCTCCAGACCGCCATCGACACGACCGACGCGATGTTTCGTCGGCTGCTGACGTTCGTTAAACCGGGCGTTTGGGAGTACGAAATTGAAGCGGAGATGATGCACGAGTTTCTGCTTCGGCGGTCGCGGGGAGCAGCCTACAATCCGATTATCGCATCGGGCGCCAACGCCTGTGTGTTGCACTACATCGACAACAGCGCGCAGTGCCAGGACGGCGACGTGATCCTACTGGACCTGGGTGCGGAGTACGCCAATTACAATGCCGACATGACCCGCTCGATTCCGGTCAATGGCCGCTACACACCCCGGCAGCGGGCCGTTTATGATGCCGTGCTACGGGTGCTGCGCGAATCCAGCGCGATGCTCAAACCGGGCAATCTATGGGATGAATACCACCGCGAAGTCGGTAAGATCATGGAATCGGAACTGATCGGTCTTGGCTTGCTCGACCGCGATGCCGTGGCTGCTCAGGACCCCGATGCTCCGCTCTACAAGAAATACTTCATGCACGGCACATCGCACTTCCTCGGTCTGGATGTGCACGACGTCGGCAACAAATACCGGCGGATGGAACCCGGCATGGTCTTCACCGTCGAACCAGGTATTTACATTCGGGAAGAGGGATTGGGTATCCGGCTGGAGAACAACGTAGTGATCACGGAGACCGGCAACATCGACCTGATGGCCAACATCCCCATCGAAGCCGATGAGATTGAGGAGTTGATGAATCGTTGAGTTTGTGGTTCGTAGTTTGTGGTTCGTAGTTCCTCCCGCGGCAGTACTCGCGCCAGCAACTACAAACCACAAACTGGCTTAGGCTTCCGACACCTTCTTGTTGTTTTCGCGTTCGAGGGCGATATTGAGGCCGGCGTAGATGCGCCGGATCGCCGTTTCGAGTCGCACCCAGCCTTCGTCGGTGTGCAGATCGATGTCGAGTATTTTCTCGTTCTGACTGCTCAATAGCACCATGTGGGTTACCGCCGACACCATCAGGCTTGTGATAGCCATCGGGTCGTAGTCGGAAAATGGCGCGATTTTATTGATCAGGTTCTTGAACGATTCGTTGCGGAACGAAGCCAGGCGCTGCGCCAGTTCAGTTTCACCGTGGGTCATCTCCCAGCGAATGAGTTCCTGTGACGACTTGCGCGTCCGGAATTCCTGCATGAACTGGATCGTATAGTCGGACCATAGCCGGCTCCGCGTTTCTGATGAGGGTGCCTCGGGCGCCGTCTCTAAAAACTTCTCGTTGAAAATCGACAGAAAAAAACCCCGCTGAACGTAGGCCTCCAGCAGTCCATTCCAGCCGCCGAAATAGCGGTAAATCAATACTTTATTGACGTCGGCCCGCTCAGCTACGGCGTTGATTCCCGCCTTTTCCGTTCCGCGTTCCGCCATTACTTCGCCCATGGCCCGCAGAATGCGCTCCATGGTCAATTGTCGGTTCCTACGTTTGACAACTTTCATTCCTGTTCAGTTTTGATGGTTAAATCAGGTTAGCCGGTCGTATGTGGACCTGGACATAACCTGAAAGAGGATTATTAACTAGTCAGCAGACAAATATGCAGTTTACGAATGATGTTACCAAGTGGTAACGTCATTCTGGCGCAGTAAGCCGCATGAATTGAGCGTAGAGGTCGTCGGCTGCCTGCCGAACAGCCAGGCGAGCTGTCAAAACGGGAATCCAGAACGGCGCCAATGGGTTGACGTGCCAAGCGGGGGTGAAATCGTGGTCGAGTTTAATCTGCAACAGGCACTCATCGGCATCCGCCGTTAAACAGTCGAATGCCAGACTGGCATCCTGAAACAGGAGCCGGGGTAGCTGCGTGTGAGGTTCTCCCATCTGCCGAAGCCAGCCAACGAGTTGTTCAAGTTCATCGATACGCAGGGCGGCTCCCAGCGCAACGGAGCGGTGTCGCTGCCAGCCCGATCGCACCGCCAGTTCAAGCGACCGCGACCGGGGTTGTACTGTCGACAACCGGTCATCCTGCAAGGCGAGCAGCTTCAGTTCAAAAAAGCTTTGGTTACCTGTCAGTATCATAGCGGTAGTCAATAAACTAGAGAGCCCGGCTTCGCGCGTGACGAAGTCGGGCCCGTATAGGTAGCGCGCCACACATTATGTACGCGAATTAGTTCATTTTCGTTGCTTACCGCTCCGGATACGTCGCCAACTGCGTAGAAAGCTCATGAATAGCCTCTTGTAGTTGGTTATGACTAAGCAACATATCCATTTCCAGCGGAAAATCCGGATATGGGTGCCAGGCGGGCGTCATTGATTGGCCAAACTGAATATGTAGCCGGTACTGATCATTTGGAAGTGCAATGCCATCGACAGCAAGACCCGGACTGGCAAACGACATTGACGCCCGGTTGGTCGCCTTCGACCAGAGCGACTTCATCACGTTGACCAGTCTGCGCACCTCCCAGGTATGCATCGGTGCAGCCTGTGTGTCGCGCTGCTGCCGCCACATCGTAGAGATGTTGCAGGAAAGGCTGTTGCGCTCACGCCAGTTGGCTGTCTGGGCGGTGTAGCCGTTGATCGACAGTTCGAATGAGCTGGTTGACGAGTTGAGTTTCATGACGACTAGTTGGGGGTCTCCGTATTATCTACTAAACAAATATAGTAATCAATTGTTTAGCGACCAACCAAATAGCCCTGTAATTGCTTCATTGTCAACCAGTAGTCCAGTAAAACTTACCGAGTGGGTCGGACGAATGATTTCATAACATCCCCGGCTGGGTTGTTTCCTTATCTTTGCGGGCAAAACTGGAATTTAACCTAGAAAGTACATGGCAACAGTGCTCATCATTGGAGCAGGCGGTGTCGGCAGTGTTGTAGCGCACAAATGCGCTATGAACAGCGACGTATTTACCAACATTATTCTGGCAAGTCGCACCAAAGCAAAGTGCGACCGCATTGCCGCCGAGATCAGCGAGCTACATGGCGTAACGATTCAGACGGCGCAGGTCGACGCCGACATCGTATCGGAAACGGTAGCCCTGATTCGATCGTGCAATCCCAGGCTCGTTATCAACGTTGCCCTTCCCTACCAGGATCTGCCGATCATGGATGCCTGTCTGGAAGCCGGTGTTCACTACATGGACACGGCCAACTATGAACCGAAAGACGTTGCTAAATTTGAGTATAGCTGGCAGTGGGCCTATAAGGAGCGTTTTGAGCAGGCAGGTCTGATGGCCCTGCTCGGCTGCGGATTCGATCCGGGCGCGACGCAGGTGTTTACGGCCTACGCCAATAAGCACCATTTCGACCGGATGGATTACCTCGACATCGTCGATTGTAACGCCGGTAATCACGGGAAGGCGTTCGCGACCAATTTTAACCCCGAGATCAACATCCGCGAGATCACCCAGCCAGGTCGTTACTGGGAAAACGGCGAATGGGTGGAGATTCCGGCGATGAGCATTCACAAGCCAATCGAGTACCCCGAAATTGGTGCTCGTGAGTCGTACGTACTATACCACGAAGAGTTGGAGTCGCTGGTGAAAAACTTCCCGACGCTCAAGCGCGCCCGTTTCTGGATGACCTTCGGACAGGCGTACCTGACCCACCTGGAAGTACTACAGAACGTCGGCATGACCCGCATCGATTCGGTGAAGTTTCAGGGTATGGACATCGTCCCGCTCGAATTCCTGAAAGCGGTGTTGCCTGCTCCCGATTCGCTGGGCGAAAATTACACCGGACAAACCAGCATTGGCTGTCAGATCAAAGGCATCAAAGACGGCGCAGACCGGACCTATTACATCTGGAACAACTGCGACCATGCTGAAACATACAAAGAGGTACGCGGACAGGCTGTCAGCTACACAACGGGCGTTCCAGCCATGATCGGAGCCATGCTGATGCTGACTGGTGTCTGGATGAAACCCGGTGTGTGGAACTGCGAAGAGCTAGACCCCGATCCGTTTATCGAGCAGATGAACAAACAGGGCCTGCCCGTGCAGGAGCGTGTCGATGTTCCGCTGCCGCATGAATACTAAATAATCCAAAATTCATCGGTAGCGGTCTGTTTTTTTACGACTTTTAGATGTCGCATAAATTGACTGCTACCGATGAAAACTATCCTTATTCTAAGCCTCGTTCTTAGCCTTCCCGGTC
>JAKONH010000055.1 GCA_022702045.1 Spirosomataceae bacterium | reverse complement strand
GGTTGTTCAACCCTCTGACTGTGAGTGGATTACTCGGTGATCAGTGGGCTGTTCCCGTCGTTTGGGAGTGCAAAGGTAGGGGCAAAAAGTGGCTGTTGTCAAGGGGTGTCCCAAAAAAAGTTGGACGACCCCGCCCGGCAAAGCGATAAGTAGCCGGTTTACAGCTATTTATCAGTCGAAATTTGTTTAAACTTTTTTACCTGGTGTGCGCGCTCCCACCAGTAGAACAGTCTGTTTGCCCCCCAACGGGCTATCTTTCCAGCTTTCCGTTGACCGCTTCCCGGTCTAATAAGGTATATTGCGTAGTGTAAACGGAAAGCATGTAGTGGCAAATTCAGTACGAATATTACATACGGCCGATTGGCATTTGGGCAAACGATTATATCGGCATGAGCTGCTGAATGACCATGAGCTATTTCTTGACTGGTTGATTGATGTAATTGAGCAACGACAAATCGACGTATTGTTGGTTGCGGGTGATGTTTTTGACACGACGAATCCGAATGATGGGTCTATGCAACTGTACTATCAGTTTCTAACCCGCCTGATGCCGTTGAAATGTCAGGTGATCATTACGGGTGGTAATCACGATTCGTCGAGTAAGCTCAATGCGCCACGTGATCTACTTCGTCACCTCAATATTCATGTGGTCGGCTGTACGAGTGGTGATTGTTTACAGGAAGTTATTCGTTTGCATCACAACTCGACTGACCTGATTATTGGCGCTGTTCCTTTCCTGCGTGATGGTGATCTGCGTCGGTCTATCTCCGGCCAATCGTATAATGACCGTATTGATGCGATTCGGATGGGCATTCGCACTCATTACGGCAAACTGGCTGATCATTGTAACGAATTATATAAGGGTGTACCGGTGCTGGCAATGGGGCACTTATATGTACATGGAGCTTCCATATCGGAGAGCGAACGAGAGATTCACGCCGTGGGTGGTCAGGCTGCGTTTGCGTCGGAGCATTTCCCGGCGGGCTTCGACTATGTTGCGCTGGGTCATATCCACGTTCCTCAACGCGTCGGATCCAATGATTCCATTCGGTATAGCGGCTCCCCCATTCCGCTAAGCTTTAGCGAACGCGACAATCAACATCAGGTGCTGGAAGTACTACTCGAAGATGGTACATTGACCAGTATAGCCCCTATCCTAGTACCCCGCTTTCGTACGCTGCGTCAGGTGGCCGGTACGTTGGATGACGTACGCGAAAAGCTATCAGCCCTTGAACCGGTGGGGTCGCTACCAATGTTAGTGGAACTACTCGTAGAAGAGGAGCGTGAAAGCCTGGCAACTCGCATTCATTTTGAACAGTTGCCGCGTGATTTTACCGGCGCACCCTTCCGGATTGCGAAAGCGCGGCTAACCTTCCGAAATAAGCTTCAGGGACTGGACTCGCTGTACGCGATTGACACGCAGCTTCAGGATCTCTCGTACCTAGACGTTTTTGACCGCCGGCTGGATGCATCGACTATCGACGATTCGCTACGAGCAACCCTGATTGACACCTATAAAGAATTATACCAGTTGGTCGAGCACTGACTACCGACCGCTTTATGAAAATTCGTCAGATACGCTTTAAGAACATTAACTCGTTCTACGGCGAACACCCACCGATTGTATTTACCGAAGGTATTCTGGGCAAAACGGGCCTGTTCATTATTTCCGGGTCGACCGGCGCCGGAAAATCCACCCTGCTGGACGTCATGACGCTGGCTTTGTTCAACCGAGTGCCCCGTATTATGGACCACGATGGACGTGGTTTATCGAAAGACCGCTTGCTGGCCGAAGGGTTAATCATTAATCAACGGGCCGCTATCGAACCAAAAACCGATGCTTACGCCGAAATTGAGTACGAACTGAGCGGGAAGGCCTATCGGTCGCGCTGGTCAATCAATAAGAACCGCAATGGTAATTGGAACGACTACGAGATGGAAGTCGCCGAATTACCAGATGGTAAGCTGCTCACCGAGAAAAAGCGCGAAGTACCGGGCTTCAACACCACTAAGATTGGGCTGACTTATGAGCAATTCATCCGGTCGATGGTGCTGGCGCAGGGTGCATTCGACAAGTTTCTACGGGCCTCGGCCGGGGAGCGTAGTAAATTGCTTGAGCAGATTACCGGCACGGACATTTACCGGCGACTTAGTCAGCGGGCGCACGCGCAGAATAAGTTGTACGAAGAAAGCCTTCGCGAGAAGCAACAAGCGGTCGAATTAGTGCAGCTACTTACTGCGGAGCAGCTAAACGAGCTTAAAACGACGAAACAGGTAATCGATGCACGCCTGACGACCCTAACCGACGAACTGACATTCTACCGGGATGAAGCCAAACGGGTCGAACAACAGGAAGCACTTGAACAAGATATCGCCCGACTGACCAGGAAACAGCAGGACATAGCCGACAAACAACTTCGCTTTGCGCCCAACGCCGAACGACTTGAGCGCCACAACCACGTTGCAGACCTGACCGAACTATTCAGCGATCTGGGTCACGCCGAAAGCACGCTACAGGGCGCACAAGTCGAGCATCAAGGTGCTGAACAGGCTATTACTACCTTACGCAACGGGCTGGAGACTGTGCTGATAACGGCGCGACAGATGACGCAGCAGCCGACCCTGACGGAACATACCCTACCGGCTATGATCACCAATTTCCGGGATCGGGTGTTGTCGTTGACCCAGCAAATCGATCAGGAGCGGAAGAACGCCAACTTACCGCAGCAACGTCTATCGCACACCATCAAACAAGCTACCGATAAATGGTTCAAATCGCTGCGGCTCGACAATCCGGTTGCGATGGATGAGCAGGTCAGCGAGCGGAAACGATTGATCGGGGAGCAGCTGGTAAAACTCGAAGAGGAGTACGCAGCCCTGGAAACCCCCGAACACGTTCAGCACGAAATCGAGCGGATCATTGATCAGGAAAAAAAGCTGGAACGTCTAATTCAATTGCAAAAAGATCAGCAGAAGCGATTGGCGGAAGGGCTGAATCTGAAAAAACAAGTCGATGCGTATCAACAGACGATTGATGACCAACGACCGGCGCTTGATAAGCTTCTCGACGAACTGAGTACACTGGAAGAAAAGCAAAAGGAATTGGACGCGCAAAAGATCAAACTGGCGCGGGAAGCCAACCTAGATGAGTTACGGAAGAGTCTGGTAGCCGGAGAAGCGTGTCCGCTATGTGGCGCGACGCATCATCCGTACGCGCACCAATATATTCAGCGGGCTGGATTGATCGAGGTCGAAATTCAGCTTGTACAGGCTGATGTGAAAACAAAGCGGACTACTAGCGAGCAATTAAACAAAGCAATCATTCAGGAAGAGTCGACGCAAAAAAGTCTCGATAAACAACGACTCATCCTACGTGATGAATATAAGGACAATCGATACACAATCGCCCAAGAATTGATTGCGCTGGATCTCGACGAGAACATGCAGCCGGAGTTTCTGATCAGTCAGCAACAGCATATACACGTACAGCGGGAAGAGTTAACAACCTTACTTTCGCTGTGGGAGCAGGACAAAGTGCTACGGCAATTGACTGACGATCTAGCGGCCTTGCATACAACACAACATCAGGTAGAACGACTGACAGAAGAGCGTAATCAGTTATTTACGGGCAATGACGTCAAAGCTGTGTGCGATCAGCTTACGAATCGGTTTACCACGATCCGGTCTGATTTGTCGACACAGGAAGAGTTACGACAAAAAGCCAGCACGGCACTGGCAACTAGCAAACAGCAGGTCGCCGAACTTTACGGTCAGCTTCAGCCCATGTTACAAAGCCGGGGGCTGACCGACATACAGACTGCGCGACAGCACTTACTCGATTCAGCTACACTTCGCCGGCTGCAGGACGAAAAACAACACCTCACAGACGAAGGAACGCAGCTGACGACAAAACGTACCGACGCCGATCAGCGCCGGCAGATCCTAGCGGAAGCCCGCCAGACAGACTATCCTTTCGATCAGATACGGCAGTTCATCAATGAGCGTGATAAGGAGCTACGGCAGCAGACGGAGCAACTCGGTAAGATCAAACAGGCGCTCGACGCCGACGCGATGCAACATAAACGGCACAAAACCCTGCTGGGCGAACTGAAAAAGCTAGACGATGCAGCCATGCCCTGGCGTGAACTGAACCGGCTGATCGGTAGTGCAAGAGGGGATGAGTACAGTCGTTTCGCGCAGGGGCTCACCCTGTCACAATTGATCGGCCTGGCCAACCGACGTCTGCGCGACCTATCGGATCGGTATCTGATTCTTAAACCACGCGACGGGCAGGACGAGCTCTTCGTGCTGGATCAATATCAGGGTGGAGCAGAGCGTACAGTGACCAGCCTGTCGGGGGGCGAAACGTTCACGCTTAGTCTGGGGCTGGCGTTGGCCTTATCCGATCTGGCGTCACAAAATATTCAGATCGACAGTCTGTTTATCGACGAGGGTTTCGGTACGCTGGACCCGGAGTCGCTAGATATGGCGGTGGCGATGCTGGAAAAACTTCAGCAGGATAGTCAGAAAACGATCGGTATCATTTCACACCGCCACGAAATCAAGGAGCGCATCAGCGTTCAGATTCAGATTGAGAAAGGGAATGACGGCAACAGCCGGGTCGCGATTGTCGAACTGTAACTTGTCTCTATAAATGCATAGCGGGGCCGGAAACACACTGTTTCCGGCCCCGCTATGCATTTATAGACGCTGTACGTTAGCGACTCATTACATTTTCAGCATCTCCATCAGTTCTTCAGATACACCGGTCATTGAGAAACCGCCGTCGTGGAAGAGGTTTTGCATCGTCACCATCCGGGTGTAATCCGAGAAGAGGGTCATCACGTAATCAGCGCACTGATCGGCGGTTGCATTACCCATCGGAGCCATCTTCTCGGCGAACTCGTAAAATCGGTCGAAACCACCGATGCCACCACCCGCCGTCGTCGGCGTCGGCGACTGCGATACGGTATTGACACGCACGTTTCGGAATTTACCGTAGTGGTAGCCGAAGCTACGGGCAATCGATTCCAGTGTAGCTTTTGCATCAGCCATATCACCGTAGAACGAGAACGTCCGCTGTGCCGCCATATATGTCAGCGCGACGATCGACCCCCATTCGTTGATGGCGTCTAGCTTATAGGCCGTCTGCATCATTTTGTGGAACGAGATTGCCGAAATGTCGACGCTCTGCTTGTACCAGTCGTAATTCAGATCGGTGTAGGGTTTGCCTTTCCGAATGTTGGGACTCATGCCGATCGAGTGCAGCACGAAGTCGACCTTACCACCCAGTACTTCCTGCGATTTGACGAACAGGTTTTCCAGGTCTTCCGTCGAGGTAGCGTCGGCAGGAATGATCTCCGCTTCGCATTGCTCGGCCAGTTGCTTGATAGCCCCCATCCGCATGGCAATAGGCGCATTGGTCAGCGTAAACGTAGCGCCTTCTTCCTTTGCTTTCAGAGCCACTTTCCACGCAATTGATTTCTCATCGAGGGCACCCGAGATGATGCCGCGTTTTCCTTTCAGTAATCCGTAAGCCATACCTTGCTCTTGCACAATTTATCCGGCAAAGATGCCGCTTTTTTGAGGAAAGTCACGCCATCCATCTGATTACTGTGCGTTTACGACAGGCAGATGCAGTACCCGCTCGACAAATCCGGCCGTTGCCCGGTAAACACCCGCCACATCATCCGACGTAAAATGAGACGCAATAACGTGGTGATTCGCATTCGGCAGGGCTACTTTTTCCTTTTGACTGGCGGGTGTCCCCAACTCGTCGAACATCGTCAGCATCGCCGGCACCGATACTGTCATATCCTGATTAGCTTCATCACGGTAGTAATAGGCCATAAACAGCGGTTGCTTCACCTTGGCGAACTGTTCGGGCTTCATCCATTCGTCGAGCATGGTTTGTAACGTAACCAGTCCATTTGTGTGGTAGGTTGTCAGCCAATGCTGCGCACGGTCGGGTTTGTAAGTATCGATAACGACACGATCGCCCGGAAAAACCTGCCGCATGATTTGTGCGCCCCATGGCTTCGTCGCCAGTTTCAGCGCCGGATTTCGTGTGGCAATGCAGGGTGAGTACAGAATCAGCCCGGCAATTTCGGGGTGATGGGCGGCCAGATACAGCGACAGCATGCCGCCAGCCGATGTACCGATCACGACGACTTTTTCGCCCAGCGCTTTACCGGCCGCCAGAGCCCATTCTGCCGATTCAGCGTAGCAGGCCGGCGTCATTCCTTTTAGCGCGTCAGGAGAGTTCAGCCCATGTTCGCAGGTGCGGGCCAGATACAGATTACTACCAAAGCGATGGGCAAGCTGCCGATGAACGGGGTCACCTTCGGCCCAGCTAGCCGTAAAGCCGGGGATGTAGACGAAACTGTAGGGCGTTTTCTGCTTCTTCGTACTGTCGGCCCAAACGATACGGGCTTCGTTATCAGGGCGCAGGTTGGCCTTTTGCTCCGAATTCGCCAGTTCGCGCTCCAGTTCGACCAAATCGGTTTTCATAGCAATACGTGTATTCTTTATCGAATCGAAATGCGCCGTTGGCCCAGCTACATAACCAATCGCCAATACAGCCAGCACCAACCCGACAATTAGCAGTAAGCGTTTCATATGTATTCGCGAATGTCCATACGAATACGCCAGTCTTTAGGTAGGTAGTTATTAACCCGCTGACCAACCCCTTTCATCCAACCCAGATTCAGTCCGCCAAATCGGGCTAATTGCCAGCCCTTTATAGGCTGATCGAACACTAGATTCTCCTTCTTAAAATACCGTAGTGCCTCTTCCAAACTCAGTTCGACACCCGGCAAGTCGGCCCGAATTGCTGTACTAAGCGCTAGTGTGTGCGACGGAATAAAATCGGTCCCTTTGAACTGACCCAGCTCAACGCCAAATCCTTTACCGTGAATGGCACTGTCGAGAAACAGAAACGTCTTTTCCAGCGCCACCGGTAGGGCCATCACGTCGCCATTGGGCTTTTCCCAGTACGAAAAATCCTTGGGGTGTTGCATCCAAGCCGACACACTAGCCGTTTCACGTGGACGTAGCGCTCGAATGCTCCGAAACGTCCGGGCATCGAGTTTGACAGCAGCCGTGAAGCTTTTCTTTTCAAACACGCTGATAAAAAAACCCTCACCTTTCACCCGGTGCGGGTAGCATTGGTAGCCCACCGCGCCCTCTACGCGCTTTTCTACGATTTGCCAATCAGCAGGTAAGTCGAGCGGACGATTTTTAAAACCATTGGCGGCCAGGTACCGCATATTGTCGTCGTTCTCCTGCGTATTATATGTACAGGTGCTGTAGATAAGCAGCCCACCCGTATCGAGCAGTGGAGTGGCAGCCGCCAAGATGCGCTTTTGCCGAGCCGCGCACAGATCGACGTTAGCTTCCGACCACTCGTTTATTGCTTCGGGATCTTTCCGAAACAAGCCTTCGCCCGAGCAGGGCGCATCGACCAGTATGATGTCGAAATAGCCCGCCAGATTCGTCAGATCCTCCGGGTCATGATTGCTGACAACCACGTTTGGGTAACCCCACTTGTCGATGTTCTGCCGCAGCACCGACACCCGGCTACGGATAACTTCATTGCAGATCAGTAGACTATCGGGCGTCAGCATCGACGCTAACAGCGTACTTTTCCCGCCGGGGGCTCCGCAGAGGTCAAGTACGCGCAGCGGACGAGCGAGATTCGCCGTCTGTCGAATGGCTTCGCTAAGCAGCATCGACGACGCTTCCTGTACGTAATAGCCCCCCGCCTGAAATAGTGGATCAACAGTAAAATTGGGACGTTCGGGCAGGTAAAAGCCTTCAGCGCACCAGGGCACCCGGTCCAGGTTGGTTGTATCGAGGGCTTGCTTACGCGGATTAATTCGAATGCTTACCGGTGTCAGACTGGATAAGGCGTCGACGAAGAGCGGGAAATCTGCGCCCAGTTGTGCATTCATCTGTTCGGCAAACGCGGGGGGCAGTGTCAGTTTATTCATCAAACAAATGTACTGAAATAGGGTAGTCTTTGGGATACCAGTTCGCACGATGACGGCTGGTCCATTTTATCACCTTGACACCTATCTTTGTTTTTATGCCAGTATCTATTGACCGCTTCGCGCAAATCAAAACCTTTATTTTCGACGTCGATGGCGTTTGCACTGATGGGCGCGTTTATCTGCCGGAGTCGGGCGACACGTATCGCACTTTCAACATAAAAGACAGCTATGCCATTGCGCACGCGATCAAAGCAGGCTATCGGGTGGGCATTGTTTCCTCGGCCAATTCGGAGGGTGTTCGTAAATGGCTGATGACACTAGGCATAAACGATATCTTTATGGGCGGACCCGATGGACAGAAGCTGAACGCCTACCTTGGCTACGTCAGCCGCGACAAACTTAACGAAGCCGAAATCGTGTATATGGGCGACGACCTACCCGACTTACCGATCCTGCAACGCGATCTGCTTAGCAGTTGCCCGGCCGACGCATCACCCGAACTTATCGCCATCTGTCAATATGTGTCTCCGCGCAACGGGGGCGACGGTGCGGTGCGCGATTTGATCGAGCGGGTCATGCGGGCACAACATACATGGACCTCTTAACCAACCCTACTTGATGAAAACACTACTCCTTACGGCGATCCTCAGCGCAGCAGCCTTTATGACACAGGCACAGGACCACGGCCCGATCACGCTGGTGATTCACGGCGGAGCCGGTACGATTACCCGGCAAAACATGACGCCTGAGAAAGAAAAGGCATACCGGACTGTGCTCAATCAGGCGCTGCAAACGGGCTACGCTATATTGAAAAAAGGCGGTAGCAGCCTGGACGCCGTTGAAGCCACCATTCGGGTAATGGAAGATTCGCCCTTGTTCAATGCGGGTAAAGGGGCAGTGTTTACCCACGAAGGTAAAAACGAGATGGATGCGGCTGTGATGGACGGAAAAACCTTAAAGGCGGGCTCTATTGCGGGTGTCACCACGATTCGAAACCCGATCAGTACAGCCCGGCGGGTGATGGATAAATCCGAACACGTGATGATGATCGGTTCCGGCGCAGAAGCATTCGCCAAAGCACAAGGTATGACAATCGTCGATCCGTCGTATTTCTACACAGAAGCCCGTTGGCAGGGCTTACAGAAAGCGTTAAAAGAAGAAAAAGTCGAATTGGACCATTCCGAGAAACCAGCGAAGGCCACGGCAAAACCCGATACGAGCCGCAAAACTGGCTCACGACTGGACGATCAGATCTTTACGGAAGGAAAGAAGTTCGGTACGGTTGGTTGCGTCGCGCTCGATCAGGCCGGTAATCTGGCAGCAGGCACGTCGACGGGTGGCATGACCAACAAACGCTACGGTCGGGTAGGCGATGCGCCCATTATCGGCGCGGGCACCTACGCCAACAACGTCACCTGCGCGGTGTCAGCAACGGGCCACGGCGAATATTTCATCCGGTCGGTGGTCGGTTACGACATTTCAGCCCTGATGGAATACAAAGGTTTATCGGTGAACCAAGCCGCCGACGAAGTCGTGATGAAGAAACTGGTCGAGCGTGGTGGCGAAGGGGGCGTTATTGCCCTGGACCGGAGGGGGAACATCGCCATGCCATTCAATTCAGCGGGCATGTATCGCGGCTACATCAAAGCCGACGGTAGTAGCGCGGTAATGATTTATAAGGATTAAAAAGAAATAGGATAAACAAGAGAAGAGACGTGAGAAGAAAGATTGGTTTGCGTCAGCATCTTTCTTCTCACGTCTCTTCTCTTTCTTCTTGTTCTTACCAATTCGCGATCAGCTCATCGAACTGTTCCAGCAGGAACTTCGCTTTCGGACCGACCTTCCCATCACCGATGGTTAATTCGCCGACCTGCGTGATGGGAAGTATTTTTTTGGTCGAACTGGTTGTAAATGCTTCTTCAGCATCGTACAGATCGGATAGCAGGACCGGCCGCTCCACAACCTCAAAGTCGCTTTGCGCCAGTTGGATAACGGTCCGGCGCGTAATGCCGTACAGAATATTCCGGTTTGGCGTAATCAGCTGATCCCCTTTTACCAAGAAGAAATTACTTCGGCTGAGTTCGCTGATTTCACCCCCTTTCTGGTACAGCACGTCCGACGCGCCGGCAGCCCGAATCGCCTGAGCCAGCAAAATAACGCGTTTGTAGTCGGTGCTTTTCACTTCGGCCATCTCCCGGACATACTCATCCAGTATAACCTTTATTCCCTGCTCGTATTGATTGATTGGCGTTGCGTGAATCGACTCCGTTAAAATCAGCAGGTTCGGCTTTTCGATGCTGATGCTGTCGGACGAGTAGCCACCGGTCAGGATAAAGCGTACGCCGACGTCTAGTCCTCCGCTCTGCTCGATCAGCTCCAGCACAATGGCATACGTTTCAGCCTTGCTCAACGGCAGGGGCAGATGCATCCGCATGGCTGAGTTCTGAAACCGCTCCCAATACCAATCCCACTGAAACGGCCGGCCGTTGTACGTCAGGAAGTAGTCGAACAGACCATAGCCACGCAGCAGACTCAGATCGGTCACGCCAACAGCCAGTTGATCCGTCGGGGCGATGGTCCCGTTGAAATAACCGTAATGCATAAAACCTTATGTTTACTGAGCAACAAAGGTAAGTCAAATGAATGTATCCTCTCGGACGCCTTACCAGCATCAATTTCAACGTTTACCCAATTTTTAGGTGACGTATCAGCTTCTTGCTGTAGAACCGTCTGGTACTGTACCCATTTTTTATCAAGGAGGGCGCTGGGACTTTTTGTATGATGACAAAGCGTACAAAGACGGCTTATTCGCAATCTATCCGGAGGTCATAGTGGCATCAACTGGTGAAATTTTTCCGACCGGACAGCCGCTCCCTGCATATGGTATAGCAGCCATGTGGATTTTATCATCCAAACTCAGGACTGTTCACCAAAAACGTATCAAGCTTGGTACGCGTGGTTATTGGATGGAAGTTAATCACAGGATTGCCGTATGCGAGGTAAGCCGAATTATCAACCTACACGCCAGCATCGATTAGCTGCAAGTAAATGAGGCCGAATCTTTCGACTCGGCCTCATTTACTTGTTGTTTTATACCAGCTTCTTATACTTGATCCGGGTTGGAGTAGCATCGCTACCAAGCCGTTTACGCCGGTTTTCTTCGTATTCGGAGAAGTTACCTTCAAACCAGTACACCTGTGACTCCCCTTCGAACGCCAGAATATGCGTCGCGATGCGGTCTAGAAACCATCGGTCGTGGCTAATAACAACGGCGCAACCGGCGAAATTTTCCAGCCCTTCCTCCAGTGCCCGCAGCGTATTTACGTCCAGATCGTTGGTCGGTTCATCGAGCAGGAGCAGGTTGGCACCTTCTTTCAGTGTCATTGCCAGGTGAACCCGGTTGCGCTCACCACCCGATAGCGTACCGATTTTCTTTTCCTGATCAGCACCGGCAAAGTTGAATCGGCTTACGTAAGCACGGGCGTTCGACTGCTTGCCGCCCATCATAATCCATTCGTTGCCGCCCGAAATGGCTTCGTACACGGTCTTGTTGGGATCTAAACCGTCATGCTCCTGATCGACGTAAGCGACCTGTACCGTTTCACCCACAGCAAAGCTACCGGCATCGGGCTTATCGCGACCGGTGATGAGTTTGAACAATGTGGTTTTACCAGCCCCATTGGGCCCGATAACACCAACAATACCACCCTGTGGCAACTGGAAGCCAAGGTGTTCAAACAGCAATCTATCACCGTATGCTTTGGCGACATCATCGGCTTCGATCACCTTCGCCCCTAGTCGCGGACCGGCTGGGATGAAGATCTCCAGCTTCTCGTCGCGCTGTTTGGCATCTTCGCTCAGCAGCTTCTCATAAGCACCCAGACGGGCTTTCGATTTGGCCTGACGGGCTTTGGGGGCCATGCGTACCCACTCCAGTTCGCGCTGCAATGTCTTCTGCCGCTTCGATTCCGTCTTTTCTTCCTTGGCTAGTCGCTGCTGCTTCTGATCGAGCCACGACGAGTAATTTCCTTTCCAGGGGATACCTTCCCCCCGATCGAGTTCAAGAATCCAGCCCGCTACGTTGTCGAGGAAGTAGCGATCGTGCGTCACGGCGATAACCGTACCCGTGTACTGACGCAGGTGTTCTTCCAGCCACAATACCGATTCTGCGTCAAGGTGGTTGGTCGGCTCATCGAGCAGCAGGACATCGGGTTGCTGCAGCAGCAGGCGGCACAGAGCAACCCGCCGTTTTTCCCCACCCGACAGGTTGTCGATGATCGCATCAGCGGGGGGACAACGCAGCGCATCCATCGCCCGCTCCAGTTTTTGATCCAGTTCCCAGGCGTTGTGATGGTCCAGTTTCTCCTGTACTTCACCCTGCCGGGCCAGCAGTTTGTCGAAATCAGCATCGGGGTCACCAAAGGCTTCGTTAATTTCATCGAACTCCTTCAGCAGCGCCACAACTTCCTGCACACCTTCTTCAACAACTTCACGGACGGTTTTACCCGCCGTAAACTGTGGCTCCTGTTCCAGCATACCCACTGAGTAGCCGGGCGAGAAAACAACCTCCCCCGTATAACTCTTATCAATACCGGCAATGATGCGGAGCAAAGTCGACTTACCCGATCCGTTTAGACCCAATACCCCGATTTTGGCCCCGTAAAAAAAGGACAGATAGATGTTTTTTAGGATTTGTCGGTTTGGCGGAATAGTTTTACTGACGCCCGCCATCGAGAAAATTATGGTTTCCTGACTCATTAATTTCTATAGATTTGTGTTGGCAACTA
>JAKONH010000054.1 GCA_022702045.1 Spirosomataceae bacterium | reverse complement strand
CAATTTGCAAGACGTCCGTCGTCATAATCAGGGTGTTGGTTAATGTGCTGAACCGTTTTGAACGGGGCACGGCAAAGCTAAAAAATTAGCCGGACTAAGTTTAGTTGTTAAGACAACTTTCTTTTTTTGGCTTACACACGAGCCTTCCACTCGATCTCATCAGACCCCAGATCCTGCGCCATCAGTCGGCCCAGCACAAAGAAATAATCGGACAATCGGTTGAGATACTGAATCACCAGTGGATCGACCGGCTGCTGCGCGTTCAGCGCAATCACGACACGCTCGCACCGGCGGCAAACCGTCCGGGCCAGATGACAAAAGGATACCGACTGATGACCACCCGGCAATACGAAAGCCCGTAACTCCGGCAGATTGGCGTCCATCTCGTCCATGCTATCTTCAAGCCGTACTACGTCAGTGTCGATAATAGCCGGTAATACCTTTCGTACGGCTTTGTCGGGGTCGGTGGCCAGTTCAGCGCCGATGGTAAATAGTCGATCCTGAATGTCGGCAAGCAGACTAATCCGTGCCGCGTTGATCGGCTGATCGCGAAGCAGACCAACCCACGCATTCAATTCGTCGACCGTGCCGTATGCGTCGATTCGCAATTCTGCCTTGCTCACGCGCCGACCGCCAATCAGGGCCGTCTGTCCGGTATCGCCCGTTTTTGTGTAAATCTTCATAAATAACTAAACCCAGTGTTGCAACAAAAAGCTAAGCTAACGGAATTCGCCCGTTCAGGCCGTACCTTTGCGCCCTGTTTTAAACGATAATCTATACAGTAAATGATTGAGCGGAACGATTCATTCAATCATTTAGTCAGTCAATCAATCAATGACCGCAGGTACACTCTTTATCCGCACATGGCGCATCATGGCCATTCTAGGATTCCTGATTTCGTTATTCACCAGCTACATTTCGTATCCTGAGGAAGTAGCCGTCCGGTTCGACGATACCAGCCGTGCTATTCAGTACGCCAACCGCGAAACCCTTTTCTACGGTGCCATCGCTATTTTCATCATCAGCCTGACCAGCCTAC
Source organism: Spirosomataceae bacterium (assembly GCA_022702045.1). Classification (GTDB taxonomy): domain Bacteria; phylum Bacteroidota; class Bacteroidia; order Cytophagales; family Spirosomataceae; genus Spirosoma. The sequence goes on along the minus strand of JAKONH010000054.1, from coordinate 3,280 downwards.
GGGCCTTGGGCCGGATGTTCCCCCGTGTGCCGTCAGCCAGTCTACCTATACCAAACCAGGCGGAATGGGCCGCGCACCGGACGCAACTCAATACTATATTCGGTAACTGGTTCTACGTACTGACGGCTGCTATCAGTACTATCCTGGCACTGGGATTGTTTGTGTTGTCGCTACTGAATCAGGCTGACCGCGTTGTTCGCTATGTCGATTATGCCGGTCTGCTGCCGATCTGCACGGCGATTATCATCATCGTGCTGGCCGCCCTGCCGATCCGTTTGTTCATGAAACCGTCGGCCGATGAATGACCTGCCCGAAATTCGGCTCGATCAGATCCAGTACGACCTACCCGATGACCGGATTGCCCGTTTTCCATTGCTCCAGCGCGATGCCTCGAAACTGCTGGTGTACAAGGGTGGTCAGATCGAACACGTCGCCTTCACGGACCTGCCCCGGCAGCTACCCGCCGACAGCTATCTGGTATTCAACAATACGCGGGTTATCCCGGCCCGGCTCTATTTCACACGGGCAACGGGGGCGCTGATCGAACTCTTTCTACTTAGCCCGATCGACCCAGACACCGGTGCAGTTCCTCCGATCAGTCAGGCGATGGAAGCCACAGGGGAGGTCGTCTGGCAGGCGATGATTGGCAATCGCAAACGCTGGAAACCCGGTGAAACGCTGGAAACCCGTATACCCATGCCGTCGGGTGAGGTTACGCTTCGCGCTGACTGGTTCGATACAGTTCAGTCACTGATTCGGTTGAGTTGGCAGCCTGCAGCACTACCCTTTGCGAAGCTTATCGAACAGGCTGGGCAGATTCCGTTGCCACCTTACCTCAACCGTGAGGCTACCACTGATGACCGGGAAACCTATCAGACTGTTTATTCGAAGAAAGAAGGCGCCGTAGCCGCGCCCACGGCTGGCCTACATTTTACACCTGCCGTATTCGATGAGTTGGTGCAGCAAGGTATCGAACACGACTACCTGACATTACATGTGGGGGCGGGAACGTTTCAGCCGATCAAAACCAATGATATTCGGGAGCATTTCATGCATACCGAGCAGGTTGTTTATACCAGAGCCAATTTGCAGAATTTGCTCGGCCGAATCGGACATATCATTCCCGTAGGTACTACGTCAATGCGGGCGTTGGAGAGTTTATACTGGATGGGTGTCAGAGTGATGCGACAGGAGCCAACGCCGTTTACACTCGATCAGCAGTACGCTTATCAGCTACCCGCCGATCAGCAGCCTGCACCTGTAGCCGCGGTACAGGCCGTGCTCGACTACATGACGACACACAACCTGGAATCTGTAACAGCGCATACCAGCATTTACATCACGCCTGGTTACTCGTTACGGCTCTGCAACGGTATCGTGACGAATTTCCATCAGCCCGGCTCTACGCTTATCCTACTGATCGCTGCGCTTATTGGCGACGATTGGAAACGGGTCTACCGAGAGGCACTGGATAACGGATACCGATTTCTGAGTTACGGTGATTCGTCACTGCTTATTCCGTAAAGCACTACTTTTGCCAATAGATGAACGTAGTTAGCAACGGCAAAAATGAGCTTTGTTCGGTAAAGCACGCACAGCTATGAAGCAGACGATAGTCTGGCGTATTGTCTTTGGTGTGGTAACGGTTGCCATTTCACTTATCGTCGGATAGGTTAGCCATTGGCAATCCTGACTATACAGCGGCTTTGCTCTCAACCTACATGGCTTATAACAATTCGTTTCCGGCGAAAAACGAGTAACGATTTTACCGCACGCGTAAAGCGGTTTTAGTTTTAGTACACTATATATGAATTTCATTGAAGAACTCCGTTGGCGGGGCATGCTGCATGACATGACGCCTGGTACAGAAGAACAGATGCAAAATCAGATGATAGCCGGCTACATCGGATTTGACCCAACAGCAGCCTCACTTCATATCGGTAACCTGGCGACGATTATGCTGTTGGTTCATTTGCAGCGGGCGGGCCACAAACCATATGCGTTGGTTGGCGGGGCTACCGGCATGATTGGCGATCCATCGGGGCGTTCAACGGAACGTGACTATCTGTCGGAAGAAACTCTGCGTAACAATCAGGCTGGTATTCGGTCACAGTTAGAGCGCTTCCTAAACTTCGATTCTGGCGATAATGCAGCCGAGATGGTCAACAACTATGACTGGTTCAAGGGCATCACGTTCCTTGAGTTTCTGCGTGAGGCAGGACAGCATATCACGGTCAATTACATGATCGCGAAGGATTCGGTGAAGAAGCGTCTGGAAACCGGACTGTCGTTCATGGAATTCTCGTACCAGCTTCTTCAGGGATATGACTTTTATTGGCTTTACAAAAACAAAAGCGTTCGTCTGCAGATGGGCGGCTCAGATCAGTGGGGCAATATCACAACGGGTACCGAACTGATCCGGCGAAAGGAAGGCAGAGAGGAATACCAGGCATTTGCATTGACTACCCCCCTTGTCACTAAAGCCGACGGCACCAAATTTGGTAAATCGGCGGGCGGTAATATTTGGCTCGATCCAGCGATGACCTCACCATATCAGTTCTACCAGTTCTGGCTGAATGCTGCTGACGACGATTGCTCGCGTCTAATTCGGGTATTTACACTCCTGTCAAAAGAGGAAATCGAAGAATTGGAGTATCAGCATGCCGAAGCACCCCACCTGCGCATCTTACAAAAAGCCATCGCCAAAGACGTCACGATTCGTGTCCACTCGCAGGAAGGCTACGACTTAGCGGTAAAAGCTTCCGAGGTTCTATTTGGTAAAGCAACTCTGGATACACTACGATCTATCAAGATTGACGAGTTCGATGTGATTTTTGATGGTGTTCCACAAACAGAGGTAACGGCGGAGGAATTAGCCAGTTGTAAAGACATAACTGATCTTCTATCAACAGCTAGCAGGGGGGAAGTATACGCATCGAAAGGAGAAGCGCGTCGGGCTATCACGCAAAATGCGGTCAGTATCAACAAAACAAAAATGACTGATCCAGCGGCAGCGCCTGCTATAGAATGGCTGCAAGACCGCTATGCGCTCATCTCGAAGGGTAAGAAGAACCATCTTCTGAAAAAAGTTTAAGCAAATTTCGACCGATAAGTAGCTGTAAACCGGCTACTTATCGCTTTGCCGGGCGGGGCCGTCCAACTTTTTTTGGGACACCCCTTGACAACAGCCACTTTTTGCCCCTACCTTTGCACTCCCAAACGACGGGAACAGCCCACTGATCACCGAGTAATCCACTCACAGTCAGAGGGTTGAACAACC
>JAKONH010000043.1 GCA_022702045.1 Spirosomataceae bacterium | reverse complement strand
ATCGCACTTGAATGAAAATGCCGTGCCGGCCCGCGCACTGTGGCTACAGTGTATCTGGGCATCGATTCTATGTCTGTCGGGGAAATACGGCGACCTGCTCGACTATTGTACGTTTGCGTCGCTACTGTTTTACATCGTTACGATTGGCGGTCTGTTTCGGCTCAGACGGAAAGAGCCAGACGCAGCCCGACCCTACCGCGCGTTCGGGTATCCACTTGTTCCGGCCCTTTACATGGTTGCCGGACTGACGATATGTGCTATTCTGCTGTACACCAAAACATTTAATACAGGTATGGGCCTACTAATTGCTGGTCTGGGTATACCGATCTATTGGTTGACGACACGAAGCAATAACTAAGGTATAGGGATAACGGGTTATATACGCGTATTTCGACCTGTCAACCCGACAACTGTTGAAATACGTCCTGTACCGAATTCGTTTTACATATACTATGACCTTGATGAAGATTGCCGGCTATGGCTTTATGCTGTTGCTGGTCGGATTAGCCGCCTGTACCGGTATCGGCCCTGCAACGGCCCTTTTCAAACCGTCGTCGCCCCATGAGCAGTACGGCCAATCGCTAAAGGATGCCAAACTCGACCAAACGGCCCTCGGTACCGACTGGCTTCGAGCTAGTGAACGGGCATTAGGCGACTCCCTTACTATTAGCGTCCCGTACCGGGAAAGCGGTTATTTCTCCGCCAGCAAACCGCTAGCTGTCGGCTACAAATTGAAAGGCGAACGGGGCGACCGATTCCTGATAAAAGTAGAAACGGTGGGTGCGCAGCGCGTGCAGGTATTTATCGATGTGTTCTCACTCGACGAGCGGGGGAAGGCCAGTCTGATTACGGCGTCGAAAGCGGATACCAACGTGCTGGACTGGGAGCCCCGTCGAAATCAGAATTACCTGATTCGGATACAACCTGAGTTACTGCGCTCGGGACAGTATACAATTGCTATTACGCGGGAGCCCGCTCTAAGTTTCCCAGTACAGGGGAAAGACAGTCGCCAGATCAGTAGCTATTTCGGAGTCCCACGCGATGGTGGTCGACGGAAGCATGAAGGAATCGATATTTTCGCGCCCAAAGGTACGCCAGCGTTGGCATCGGCCGGTGGTATTGTATCGGGAGTCGGTCTCAACCGATTAGGCGGAAATGTGGCTTTTATCAATAATGCTGAACGGAGAATTCGGATCTATTACGCGCATCTCGATAGCTGGTATGTTAAAGATGGTCAGCGCGTGTCTGTTGGCGATACAATCGGATTCGTAGGCAACACGGGTAATGCCCGCACGACTGGGCCACACCTCCACTACGGTATTTACACATACGATGAAGGGGCTACTAATCCCTTACCCTTTATCCGGCTGGGCCGTGGACCTGCCAAACAGCCGATGCTGGGGACAAGTCGGTTGGGTGACTCGGTCCGGGTCGCTGATGTACGAACAGTTGTTCGCACAGGCCCGTCGAGTGAGACGCGTAGCCTGCAGACGATGCCGAAAGGAACGATACTGACAATCGTTGGCGGGACAGATTTCTGGCTGCGGGTTACCACACCAGTCGGTACGACGGGGTATGTAGCCAATAAAGCGACAGAGTCGATACGGCGGCCGTTGCGGCAGGTATCCTTACCCACGCAACGGCCATTGCTGGATAATGCCGACCCGACGGCAGCCCCCATCAAATCGTTGGCGGCTGGCAGTCAGCTAACCGTGTTAGGTATCTTCGGCGCGTTCGAACTGGTGCGGCAAATCGATGGGGTAACGGGGTGGGTCAGCGCCCAATAAGCGGTAAGTACAATTGAATAAGACACCGGAGCCGTGGTTACCAGCCCGCTGCGGCAGGAGATGTAGACCAACTGGTATCATTGAATAAACGACGTTCGATAGAGTCGCATTTTTCCAGTCGCTCCTTGAGCGTAGTGATCTGGTTGGTTTGCCGGTCGAGACTGTACCGCAGTTCCTGTGTCTGATCGGCCAGATGTTGATGCCGCTTATAGGCCACCCGCAACAAGCCGGCGATGCCTACTAACAGAACAAAAACGATAGTGAGTAGCGAGTAAATAATCTCGTGACGGGCGGGTAGCATCATGAAAAATGGGTCATGCAAAATAACGAAAACGTCATTTCATAAAGAAGCCCCGATCCTATCAGGATCGGGGCTTCTTGTACATTTCTTCATAAGCTGGCTTACCGGGCTGCACCGTAATCTTGCCCGGCACTTTCAGGGAAGTTTTTCATAATGCTGGCTACTGTTTCGCGGAACGCCTGATCGCGATCGCGCTCTTTGTTCCGGCTATTCAGCTGACCGGTTGCCCATCCCTGCCAGACAATATCGTTGGTCCGGGTGTCGATGATGTTCACCACAACACGGTTTTCTTCGTATTGGCGCGAATACACGTTGTTACCCATGCCGCCGTACCACCAAGAGTAAGGCGAGTACATGTTATTCGACTGAATTTGCTGCCGGTCGCGGGAGTCTGTAAAGAAGCGAACGACCATGTCCGCTTCACCCTGTTGAACGGGTTTGTAACCATGCGCCTGTAGCGTTTGCTCCAGCGCATCGGCAATCCGGCGCTGATTCAGGTTACTGCCTACTATTGGATCGGCATTGCGCTGCCGATCGGCTTCGATACGGAACGTGCTAAACTGCCGAACGTTTACTTTAGGGTCATAGTCGTACTTTACCGTCACAGACGGGGCGCAGGACGCCAGCGTACCGACGATGAATAAACTGCTGATTATGCGGCTGATGTTCATGGAATTTATGGCATTGGGTGTTATATCGACTAACTAACGTACAGTTACCCGTCGTTTGTATAGCTTACCCAAATAACGAGTGGAGCGTTGCAATCGTTCCGATAATTTAACGGTAAAAATATGGTTAACTAGGAATTAATAGGCTGATAGCCAAAACGTTAAAAAGTGTTAATGAGACAATATCGCCTTTCTTTAGCTACCTGGGAAACGGAGTACCCCATTGGTTTCCTCTACCGGTAAACAAACCAAAACCCAGCGTCGGTTAAGACACTGGGTTTCAGCAACAACTAAAAAAAACGATCCATTAACCATTGGCAAGCGCTTCGGCACCCCCAACGATTTCGAGAATTTCGGTAGTAATCGCGGCCTGACGGGTCCGGTTGTACACCAGGCGAAGCTGTTTCAGTAATTCGCCAGCGTTTTCGGTCGCCTTGTCCATCGCTGTCATCCGAGCACCATGTTCCGAGGCATTGGAGTCAAGTACCGCCTTGTAAAGCTGAATCTTGAGTGTCTTCGGAATCAGTTCTGAAACAATTTCTTCTTCCGATGGCTCGAACGTGTAGTTGACCGCTGCAGTCGTTCCTTTTGGCGCTTCAGCTGCTACGATTGGCAGCATCTGCTCCGCCCGGACGATCTGTACGGCTGCGTTACGAAATTCGTTGTAAATAATCTCAACGGCGTCGTATTGGCCCGATACAAAGCTGTCCATCGCTTCTTCAGCGGCTGCGCGTACGTTGCCGAAGTTTAGCCCACCAAAAACGTCGACATGGTTAGTATTGACTTTGAAGCCACGGCGCTGCATTGCTTCGCCACCCTTCTTGCCTATCGCCATGATATGCACATTACCCAAACGGGCCTGTGCGGCATACTTCTCGCTGATGAGCGTCAACGCTCCCTTTACTACGTTGGTGTTAAACGCGCCACACAATCCCCGATCAGAGGTGACGACTATGAGCAGTACACGGTCGATTTGCCGAATCTGATGGTATGGACTCTCCGACGCCGTTTCCGCGCCAGCCGATACTGTGCTCAGCATCTGACTTAGCTTCTGGGCGTAAGGTCGTAATTGCGTGATATTATCCTGAGCCCGGCG
>JAKONH010000307.1 GCA_022702045.1 Spirosomataceae bacterium | reverse complement strand
TACGACGTGGGTAGTCTGCTGAAAGGAGCCTGGGACATCGACGTTCGGCCCAATCAGTGGGATGCGTTGGTGAACACGATACAGCAGCGTAAACCCAAGAAAATCGGGCTCAATATGTCGACTAACTACGCCCATGCCGACGGGTTGTCGAATACGGAACACGATGAGTTTTTGCAAAAGCTGCCGGCAGACTACCGGTCGCGGGTAGTATCGGCGGAAAAGGTGGCTGTCGGCTGGCTCGAAACGCGCACGCCTAAAGAAATGGCAATCTATCCACTCATCTGTCGGCTCTCGCACGAAATTATTCAGGAAGGCTTTTCGGAACAGGTTATTCAGCCGGGCATTACCACGACCGACGACGTGGTATGGTGGTTCCGGCAGCGCATTACCAACCTCGGACTCGATACCTGGTTTCACCCAACCGTCGACGTACAACGCGCCGATGAGAGCGATTTCAATCACCTGCGTACGTTCTCCAAGCGCCCGGATAAGCAAGTAATTAGGCCCGGCGACCTGATCCATGTCGATTTCGGTATCACCTACCTGCGATTGAACACCGATCAACAGCAGCATGCTTACATTCTGCGTCCGGGCGAGACCGACGTGCCGGAGTCGCTCAAAGCTGCGTTCAGGCAGGGGAATCGCCTGCAGGATATTCTGACCGAACAGTTCAAGGCGGGTCGGACGGGCAATCAGATGCTGCTCGTGGCGCTGGAGCAGGCCAAAAAGGAAGGCATCACCGGTACGATTTATTCGCATCCGATTGGCGTACACGGGCACGCGGCTGGACCAACGATTGGCTTGTGGGATCAACAGAAGGGCGTGCCCGGTCCCGGCGATTATCCGTTGATGGCAAACACGGCTTATTCAATTGAGCTGAATGCGGCCGTCGAAATTCCCGAATGGAAGAAAGTTGTGCGCATTATGCTGGAAGAAGACGGCTTTTACGACGGGCAGACGTTTCGCTACATCGACGGTCGTCAAACGGAAATTTACACCATTCCCCGAAAGCTGGGCTACGTGAAGTAGCGTGACGTATGTAGATAGTAAGAAAAGAACATACGTTCAGCAAATTTCCAGTGAGTAGTTTGGATTTTCGCTTTACGTTTGGGGTTTCCGTTTTCTCAATTCTCTATCACATTCCTCAAAATAGAACGCGGATTTTGGTAAGCGGGAAATCGAAATAAGAAGCGTCTACCTGGTATAGTAACGACATACTAATCAGCCCTAATGGTACACTGTATCGTCAGGGCTGATTAGGTAAAAGCCGGATACGAATCAGTCGTTTTCCGTCGGCGTTGGGCTGGCCGATGCTGAGGCTATCGAGTTGAACGCCCGGTGCTGTCAGACGTTTGCGTACGTCACTGGCTTTGCTGCTGATTTTTCCGTTCACCTGATAGATTACCGTCCCGTCCGGGTAATCGAACAGCTGGAACGTCCGCTCAACAGATTGGTAGCCAGTTCCGCGCGGACTGACGTAATCATAAATTTCCCGGTTGGCCGGTTTGATCTGATTGTACGCTGGCAAGGTTGCGCTAACAGGGCGAGGCTGCCCAACGGCAACAGATGCCGTCAGCAGAAATAGGGCTACAGATAGATGACGTATTGGCATGGCTAACCGTGTTTATCGGGCTAGACCCCGATTCCAATCGCCGGGTTGTATTAGTAGAGACGCGACCCTTCGCGTCTCACCACCGGATGGCTATCACCGGATGGCTATCACCGGATGGTGTTGCTGACGCGTGCCGAGACGCGATTCTTCGCGTCTCTACAAATACAAAAAACCGGGCACTTCTGGGAAGCGCCCGGCCTGTAAACCGTAAACTGAAAACTGTGTGCTGACTAGGCCAGCCGGTTGATGCAGTTTAGATCTTCGAATGCAATTTTCAGGCGGCTAACCATGCTCTCTTCGCCTTTACGCAGCCACACCCGTGGATCGTAGTATTTTTTGTTCGGCGAATCTGCCCCTTCGGGGTTACCCAGCTGCGATTGCAGATAGCCTTCTTTCGCCTTGTAGTAGTTCAGGATACCTTCCCACATCGCCCACTGCATGTCGGTGTCGATGTTCATTTTCACGGCACCGTAGCGAATGGCTTCGCGGATTTCGTCGCGGCTCGAACCCGAACCACCGTGGAATACGAAGTTAACCGGCAGCGGCCCCGTTTTATAATGCTCCTGAATGTAGTTCTGCGAGTTGTTCAGGATGATCGGCGAGAGCTTCACGTTGCCCGGCTTGTATACGCCGTGTACGTTACCGAAGGCAGCGGCAATGGTGAAGTTCGGCGAAATCTTACTCAGCTCTTCATACGCATACGCTACTTCCGACGGCTGCGTGTATAGTTTCGAATCATCGACGTCGGTGTTGTCGACGCCATCTTCTTCACCACCCGTAACGCCCAGTTCAATCTCGAGCGTCATACCGATTTTGGCCATTCGTTCGAAGTATTTAGCACAGATTTCGATATTTTCTTCGAGCGGCTCTTCCGACAGGTCGAGCATGTGCGACGAGAACAGCGGCTTACCGGTCTGGTCGAAATGCTTTTCGCCGGCGGTCAGCAGACCGTCGATCCAGGGCAGTAGTTTCTTGGCGCAGTGGTCGGTATGCAGGATAACCGGAACGCCGTACAGTTCGGCAACGTGGTGTACGTGCAGTGCACCTGAAATCGATCCGGCAATGGCGCCCTGCTGCTTATCGTTGGGCAGGCTTTTACCAGCGTAGAAAATAC
>JAKONH010000019.1 GCA_022702045.1 Spirosomataceae bacterium | reverse complement strand
GGTGCGGGTAAACCTGGTCGTCAATAACCTGCTCAATCGGCAACTCATCGCTACGCCCTGGTACCGCAACGGTCTTTACTACTGGGTACCCCAGCCCCCCACCAACGGCCGCCTGACTGTGAGTTATGTGTTCTGACCAATGCTTGTAAACCAAATGAATTTCTGTCACTGTGAGCCTGCGACCCAGAATTCCCGCCTTGGTGGTCCGGTCACAGGATCATAATGACAGAAAAACTACACTATGCTGTGATGTCAGGTTACTAACCTGACATCACTGTAGATGGGTTATCAAAGGCACACCAATCCTGACACTGAAATGCCAATGGTATTGAACCATAAAAAAGGCGCTTCGTGGAAGCGCCATCTGGTGATATCGAACAGGTCGTCTATTTGCGGTGATACACCGGCCGGGTGAAGGGCGGTTGAAGCAGCAGGTGAAACGAGTTTTCGTCGCCAAGCAGTACGGCCCGGCGGAGGTCGTTCTCGGCCTGGGGTAACTGCCGCACCTGAATGCGGGCCAGCGCGCGCCAGCGGTAGGCATCCGGCTTCTCATCGCGAAAATGCCAGACAGCTTTGTCGAACTCGCGGAAGGCTTCGGCAAAACTTTCCAGCTGGTAATAGGCAATGCCCCGGTCGAGGTAACAGTCAGCAAGTGTGTTGTCGTGGCTGAGAGCTTGCGTCAGGTCGAAAATAGCGGAGTGATGGTTTTCCTGTGCGAGCTGACACTTGCCCCGATACGCGTAGGCAAGGGCCGATTTCGGATTCTGCCGAACGGCCTCGTCGAAGTAGGTATGGGCGTTCAGGTAGTCGCGCTGCAACACCAGGTCGATGCCTTTCTGAAAGCGCTTCCGGTCTTTATCGGCGGGCGTGTCGTGATCGACTACGTAGTACCGAATGACCAGATACACCACGAACAGAAAACCAATCAACGCCACTTCCATAACCGATCTGTTTCGTTTGGCTTGAGTACGAATTTACAAAAATGAGGGGTGCCGGCGCAAGCCGCAGCGACGAATTAGTTACGACTCAGCTCGGCCCGAATGGCTTTCGGCAACGACTTGACAATCAGTTCGTAGGAATGATCGATCCAGCTATGCAAGTCACTACTACGGAGTGAGCCTCCCAGGGTGACGGTGTTCCAGTGCCGCTTGTTCATGTGAAAGCCTGGCACCACCGCTACGTGTTCTTCCCGCAACTGAACGGCTCGTTCGGGATCGCATTTTAGATTGACCGTTGTCGGTCGGCTGTCAATGTCGAGCAGGGCGAAAATCTTCCCGCCGACTTTAAACACCAGTGTCGACTCATCGAACGGGAAAGATTCGGTTGCGCCCGGTTTATTGATGCAGTATGACCGCAGGGTTTCGGTATTCATCGAGCGCAGTGCCGGACAGTATACACAATAACGGCGAAGAGAAACATGATAATTGAGATGCGGTTGATGCCGTGCATCATGCGCAGGTTAACGCTGGTCGGCTTGCTCGGATCGGGCTTACGGAATACGTTGATAAAGTACCGAAACACCGGGCCAATGCGAAAATAATCTATCAGTCTGTTCACAATACGAGTCGTTAAGGTTGCAGAAGCCAACGACAGCAAAACCATTGCCTTCCTGTATATTAACAGAAAATGGGCGAATACAGGTCCCTAATCCGGCGTTAAATCCGATTGTTTTGTCATTCTTTCCGCGTCTGAAAAACACCGAAAGCCGAACCTGATCAGACTGTCGTCAGTTCAGGTTCGATCCAGCGGTCGTCCTCCCGAATCAGCTCGATCAGTTCGTCGACAGCCCGGTCAGCCGGGACAGACTTCTTGATGACTTCCTGCCCCCGGTACAGCGCGATCTTGTCGCGGCCAATACCGACGTAGCCGTAATCGGCGTCGGCCATTTCGCCCGGTCCGTTTACGATGCAGCCCATGATGCCAATCTTGACGCCTTTCAAGTGGTCGGTGCGTTGCCGGATCATCGCTGTCGTTTCCTGTAGGTCAAACAACGTCCGGCCGCAGGATGGGCAGGAGATGTATTCCGTCTTTGTGATGCGGGTACGGGCGGCCTGCAAAATGCCGAAGGCCAGCTCGTTGAGTCGTTTCTTGTCGGCATCCGTAGTCGTGGCCGTCGACAGCATAATGCCGTCGCCCAGGCCGTCAATTAACAGACCACCGGCATCGGTAGCGGCAAACAGCGGCAAGTCGGCTTCGGGAACGTTGGTGTAACTGCGCCAGATTACCACGGGTGTGCTGATGCCCTGATTCATCAACTCCACAACCAGTCGGCGGAGTTCGGCCATGGCATGTGCATTGTCGGTCGACAGGACGAGCGCGACCGTCTGATCGGCACGGAGTTGATCGAGCAGGTCGTCCGACAGATCATCCCACGTACACCGGACAAAATTTAGCCGATCGTGCAGGGGTTCGCCCGACGTTTTCGCCGTTAGGTATTCGTTGGCCAGCAGCATCGGAAGCGTGTTGGTCAGGTCATCGACGTTCTGCCAGACGATATAATCCAACACTTCCTTCAAGCCATTCGGCAACATAAACGATGCTGGCGTCAGACCTGTGTAAATATAATCGGCACCCAGGTCATTCATACGCCACTTGTCGGGGACGGGCAGGTAAAAATGGCCGATAGGGTGCAGGTCATCGTGGCTCGTAATGGGCGTATGACTGTAGTCGGCAATGACACGGGGCACGTTTGACCCGCCTAGATTAGCCACCTCCTGCGTCGCCCGGCGCGTATACTGGTAAGGATTGATCGGATACCGGTCAACCGCTGGTATGGGCTGACTGTCGCTACGCCGGTTCGTATACCGATCGATGAGGGCCTGCGCCACAGGGGCTTCCCGTTCGGGTTCTTCCGTCAGCGACACCCGTACCGTATCGCCAATGCCGTCTTCCAGCAGCGTACCAATACCCAGCGCCGATTTGATCCGACCGTCTTCCGCTTCGCCAGCTTCCGTTACACCCAGGTGCAGCGGATAAGGCTTCAAGCCTTCCTGATCCAGCCGTTGTACCAGTAGTCGGTAGGCCTGCACCATTACCTGCGGGTTGCTCGACTTCATCGACAGGACGATGTTGAAATAGTTTTCGGCTTCGCAGATGCGCAAAAACTCCAGTGCCGACTCGACCATCCCCACTGGCGTATCGCCGTAACGACTCAGAATTCGGTCGGAAAGCGAGCCGTGGTTGGTACCGATGCGCATGGCGGTTCCGTATTCCTTACAGATGCGTACCAATGGCAGGAACTTAGCCCGGATGCGCTCCAACTCGGCAGCATAGGCGGCATCGGTGTAGTCGATAAACTCAAATCGCTTGCGGTCGGCGTAGTTACCGGGGTTGATTCGTACTTTCTCGACAATGCGAGCCGCCAGTTCGGCGGCATTAGGCGTAAAGTGAATGTCGGCTACGAGTGGAGTTGTGTACCCACGTGCGCGCAATCCGTTTCGGATGTTTTCCAGATTCTGTGCTTCCTTCACGCTGGGTGCCGTAATACGGATGTATTCGCAGCCCGCTTCGATCATGCGAATCGACTGCTCAATCGACCCGGCCGTATCCATGGTGTCGATGGTCGTCATCGACTGCACCCGGATAGGGTAGTCGGAGCCCATAGGCACGTCACCGATAACGACGGTGCTGGTTTTCCGACGAACATACTCGGTCAGCGAGGGCGTGTACAAAATAGAAGAACCGACGGTTGACGTCGGGCTGGGCAAAGCGATGGATGAATCAGACATACGTCGGTCGGGCAGAGCCGGATTGGTATGACAAAGGTACGAAAAGCACCCGGATGAGCGGGGCCGGTTGCTCACAGGAAAAAACGGGGTTCTCTATACGAAGGTTCGCTAGTAGACGAGATCGTAAGGCAAAAACATTTCGTGAACAGACTAGTTAATTCTACTTAGTTGCCCGGCTGATATGCCGGATTTATGCAAACGAATAAACTGATTGCATCCCATAGCATGAAAACGAAAGTAGTAGCCATAATGGCCGTTTTGCTGGGCCTGAGCGTTAGCACCTATGCTCAGGATTCGACGGCTATCAAGAAAGAAATGCGCAAGCAGGAGAAAGCGGAGCGCAAAGCAAGGTTGAAAGAAAACCTGAAAGAAACGGGCGATGCTATTGGTGAAACAGCCAAAGAAGCAGGCCGTGGTGCAAAGCGTAAGGCTAAAGTAGCCGCCGAGGCCGTCGCTACGGGTGTCGATAAAACCGGCGAGGTTATCGATAAAGGGGTCGACAAGGCTGGATACGCCATTCAGGGTGAAGCCGACAAATTGAAAGCAAAGCGTGATTCGTCTCGCACCGAGAAAGCTCGTCGCGACTCGCTGTAAGTGTTTTTTGACAGGATTACAGAATTTGCAGGATTACGCGTGGTGTCCGGGCAGGCTGAATTATTGAGCCACACCTGGTATATCAAAACTGGCCGATCGATATAAAAGGAAAATCCTGTAATTCTGTCTAAAAACAAAGGGCCGCTCGCGAGCGGCCCTTTGTTTTTAGGTCAGTTTCGGATCGAGAAAGGCATACTTGCCTCGCCAGTGCTTCCAGCGTTTATGCGACCACAGCCAGTCGGAGGGCTTGGCCCGGATGGTTATTTCCAACAGGTCGCGGTAGCGGTCAATGATTGCGCCGGGGGGCAAATCGGTATGGGGTGGTCCGGCCAAGGGCTTGAACGTCAGTTCGTAGTAGCCCCGCTTCACCCGCCGGAGGTCGGCGTAGACTACGGGCAGATTTCGGCTACGCGCCAGTCGTTCCGAGCCGGGGTAAAAAGGCGTGTCGCGGTGCATGAAATCCGTCCAATACGCGTACTCTGGAATATCGGGTACCTGATCGGCGACCATACCAATCAACCGTGGGTTGTTTTTTTCGCTGACCATTCGGCGCGGAAGTGTCTTCATCGACACGGGCACCGCGCCAAACCGGCTACGTATCATCAGCATCATCTGCTCGGAAAACGAGCTGCTCAGCGTCTTGTACACACTGTCGACCCGGAAACCATGCAGCACCATGGCCGGGGCCGTCCATTCCCAGTTAGCCGTATGGGATGTCATCACGATAACCGTTTTTCCCTGATTTATCCAGTCGAACAATAAGGCCGTGTTGAAGCACACCACACGCTTCAACAGTTCGTCGGCCTGTAGACCCGGTAGCTTGATCGTTTCAACGAATAAGTCTGTTAGGTTCAGGTAGAAGTCTTTCGTAATATGCTGAATCTCAACCGCCGATTTTTCGGGAAAGGACTGCCGCAGATTCCCTTCCACGACCGACCGACGGTAGCGGATCACCCGGTGGAGTAGTACGGACAAAAACGTCGACAGGCCGTAAAGAAAGGACAGGGGTAACCGGGCCAGCAGGCGAAAAAACAGCATTGATACGGGATACAGTCCGGCAGTGTGAAGACGTCGATAAAACGCATCAGGACCGGAGATTAAAAATTAAGTAAGTAGGATGGCTGTATCGTTTTTTTGCTTTATTTGTAAACAGATACCGTCATTTCTATTGGAAAAGTACCAATTGTCGCATCAATCGTCTGAACTACTAATCGAGTTGCAATACCTGCCCTGTCTGGATTACCTGACGGGGATAGGGCAGTTCGAGAGGATCAGTATTGAAGCGGAGGAACATTACCAGAAGCAAAGTTATCGAAATCGGTGCTACGTTCGAACGGCGAATAAAATTGAAGCCCTTACCGTGCCGGTGGAACGCGGTACGCATCACCAGCCTATTCGCGATTTACGCATCGATGGGAGTCAGCGGTGGCAGCAGCAACACTGGCGCACGCTAACGGCCGCCTACGGCCGGTCGCCCTTTTTCGAGTATTATGCGCCGTATCTGGCACCGGTGTACGAACGCAGCTGGCCATTTCTATTCGATCTGAACTGGGAGTTGCTGACAATTTGTCTGAAATTGTTCCAGATAAAGACCCCGGTAATACTGACAGATTGGTACCAAACCGAAGTCGGACCTAGTCAGTTTGATGCTCGGTCGCGACTAATTCCGCAAAACAGGGTACATATGCAGTTGTTTAGTCGCCCGGTGGCATACGAGCAGAACTTTGGTCCTGATTTTGTACCGAATCTGAGTGGCGTCGATCTCTTGTTTTGTCAGGGACCGGCCGCCCGGGAGTACCTGGTAAGCCGGGAATTAGCCGATGTCATTGCTACGTAGTGACCGGCATTTGTGGCTAGCAGACAGCGGAGTAAAGCCACGTGAAAGGCCTTGGCCGAATGTGAACAAATCCTGGAAACTCTACGTTAAATTACTATTACCGCTTACCTTAGGAGACCCTACAATCGAATGGAAGCAAAATTCTCAAATCGCGTCAAGGAAGTCATCTCGCTGAGTCGGGAGGAAGCCTTGCGCTTAGGCCACGATTATATCGGCACGGAACACCTCCTGCTCGGTATGATCCGTGAAGGCGAAGGTGTTGCTGTGGGATTGCTGAAAAAACTTGGCATCTCGCTCGACGAACTCCGGGTAACCATTGAACAGGCTACGAAAGGAACGGCAACTAATAACGTCAAGAACTTAGCGAACATACCGCTGACCCGTCAGTCGGAGAAAACGCTTAAGATCACGTATCTGGAAGCCAAGATATTCAAGAGTCCCTTGATCGGTACGGAACACCTTCTTCTATCAATTCTGCGCGACGAAGATCACGTTGCTACGCAGATTCTGAACAAGTTTAATGTTAACTACGAAATCATCAAGGAGATGCTGGAATACCAATCTTCGGGAAGCCGTCCGGTGATGGGCCCCGAAACCGATGATGATGACAATGAGCGCAGCATGTTTAGCGGTGGTAGCGGCAGCAGCGGTTCAGGCAAAGACCCGAAAGGAACGGAAAAGTCGCGTACACCCGTACTTGACAATTTCGGTCGCGATTTGACCAAGCTGGCGGAAGTCGGTAAACTTGATCCAATTGTTGGTCGTGAAAAAGAAATTGAGCGCGTTGCCCAGATTCTGAGCCGCCGTAAAAAGAACAACCCAATTCTGATCGGCGAACCGGGTGTTGGTAAAACGGCTATTGCCGAAGGACTTGCGCTACGGATCGTGCAGAAGAAAGTATCGCGGGTGCTGTTCGGTAAGCGTGTCGTTACCCTCGATCTCGCGTCGCTGGTAGCGGGCACCAAATACCGGGGTCAGTTCGAAGAGCGCATGAAAGCCGTGATGAACGAGCTGGAAAAGTCGCCAGAAGTGATTCTGTTTATCGATGAGCTACACACAATCGTGGGTGCCGGTGGTGCGTCAGGGTCGCTTGATGCGTCGAACATGTTCAAGCCTGCGCTGGCCCGTGGTGACATTCAATGCATCGGTGCAACGACACTTGACGAATACCGTCAGTACATCGAGAAAGATGGGGCGTTGGCCCGTCGATTCCAGATGGTGATGGTTGACGCAACGTCGATTGATGAAACCATTGAGATCTTGAATAACATCAAGGACAAGTACGAAGAGCACCACCATGTCAATTATACGGCGGAAGCTATTGAGGCTGCGGTGAAACTGTCAGAGCGTTATATTTCTGACCGGTTCCTGCCTGATAAGGCGATCGACGTTATGGACGAAGTGGGTGCCCGTGTGCACATCTCGAACATCACGGTTCCTGAAGATATTCTCAAACTGGAAGAGCAGATTGAGAATATCAAGAAGGAGAAAAACCAGGTTGTCAAGAGTCAGAAATACGAAGAGGCTGCACAGCTTCGCGACAAGGAGAAGCGCCTGATCGACCAACTCGAACGAGCGAAACAAGCGTGGGAAGAAGATACTAAGAAACGTCGCTACACGGTTAACGAAGACAACGTTGCCGAAGTAATCGCGATGATGACGGGTATCCCTGTGACGAGCGTGTCGAACGACGAAGGGCGCAAGCTGGTGAGCATGGGCGAAGAGCTGAAAGGTCGGGTTATCGGTCAGCAAGCGGCCATCGGCAAGCTGGTGAAAGCCATTCAGCGAACACGCGTTGGGCTGAAGGATCCGAAGAAGCCAATTGGTTCGTTTATCTT
>JAKONH010000009.1 GCA_022702045.1 Spirosomataceae bacterium | reverse complement strand
CTTCGCATGTTGTTGCGCCAGTCAGAAAAGTCGGATCGGCAGTCGTTTATTCAGGCGCAACTGGCCACGATCAAAGCGTCGGGCTACGGCTTTACCCTGAGTGGTGAGAATGCCGCCGTCAATCCAGGATATACCAATTCATCAGGTCAGCAAAACCCATTCTACGGCACGTATGGTAATGGCGTTAACGGACAACCGGTTGAAAACTATAATATCTACCGTGCCAATAAGTATGCGGTTGACTTCTACCGGGCTGAGAATGACCCTCGATTAAGTCGCTTCTACGCACCAGTTGGTGGATCTGGTAGTACGTACAACGCTACCAACTTCGGCACAATCGATCCGCAGGCTAATAACTTAGTATCTGGTCTCGGTACCGGACTGATAAATAGCGTAAGCCAGCCTGCCTACATATTGACCTCGCATGAAGCGTTCTTCCTGCAGGCTGAAGCGGCTCAGCGGGGCTGGATATCGGGTAGTGCTCAATCGCTCTACGAATCAGCTATTAAAGAATCCTTCGTCAATCTGGGCTTGACAGCCGCTGACGCATCGACGTATTATTCGCAGGCGCTGAACAATGTAAGCTGGGATGCTTCGTCAAACAAGATTCAGGCGATCATTACGCAGAAATGGGCATCGCTCAACGGCTGGTCACCATTTGAAGCCTGGTCCGATTATCGTCGGCTAGGGTTGCCAGCAGTGCCCATTTCGCAGGACCCCAGCACGTCAATCAGACAGATTCCGGTACGGTTGTTCTATCCGCAAAGCGAATATAACTACAACAGTGCGGTAGTGGCTGCGCAGGGTAACATCAGCCAGTTTACGTCGAAAATCTTCTGGGTAAAATAAGTAATCACAGCCACTGAAACAGGCAGAAGTGTCGGTTTCAGTGGTTATATCCTACTGACAATCATGAAATCATTTCTCTATAGCGTTCTGCTAGCCGGACTGGCCGCCAGTCTGACGGGCTGTTTGAACGACGATGAGCATTACACGGATTTTAAAAACGTGGGCGCCGTTGCCGAGATCCCGTCGTCAGCTTTCTACGGTATCGGCTATAATCAGGGTTTGTCGATCACTACGACGCCAACATCGTATACCTTCGACGTCAACGTAGCCTCTCCTACCCTGCCGACGCAGGACGTGACGATTACACTTGCCGTCGATCAGGCGACGCTCGATGCGTACAACACCAACAACGGTACCAGCTACCAGTTGCTGCCCTCGTCACTGTATCAGATCGCGTCCTTGACAACAACCGTTAAAGCGGGTAGTCGTCTGGCACCAGTGGCTGTTTCGCTCTATTCAAGCAGCGACCGTGTTACCGATCCGGGTGCTTACAACGATGCGGAATACGCCTTGCCACTGAAGATCACGAGCGCAACCAATAACGTAGCCGTGAGCAGCAATTATGGCTCACGGATTATTTTTCCGAAGATCCGGAATCAGTATGACGGTACGTACCTGGCAAAAGGTACGTTTAACCATCCGGTCAATGGTCCGCGATCAATTAATAAGGAGAAAACGCTTTCAACCATTAATCTGACGACAGTTCAGACTGAGTTCGCCGATTTAACGACTGATAATAATTATTACATGCAGCTTCGTATAAACAGCGACAATACTGTGACGCTCATTCCCAAAGGTGCTTCCCCTACAGCAACAGTTCAGTTTGGTACGAATACGTACGATCCGACAACCAGATCGTTCACGCTTAACTACAAGTATGCTGGATCGGGCGGAGACCGGGTTATCTCGGAAACGCTAACGCGCGAGTAGTATAGTATTCAAATAAGAAAAAGAAAAGGCCGGAGTAGCACTGCTCCGGCCTTTTCTTTTGGTTGTTCATTCACCTACTCAGCTACCAGTTCGGGTTTCTTCTTACCCGTCAATTCAGCTAGTAACTCATCTACATTAACGGTGGCGAAGCTGCTGGCGTAATCGGCCATAGCGTAGGGAATAATCAATTCGCGCTGGTTGATCAGTCCACCGCAGCTGTACACAACATTCGGCACATACCCTTCGCGTTCGTTCTCATCGGGGCTCAGGATCGGCTCCTTCGTCCGACCGATGACTTTGCTCGGATCATTCAAATCAAGCAGAAACGCGCCAATCGCGTACTTTCGCATCGGCCCAACGCCATGGCTTAGCACCAGCCAGCCTGCCTCCGTCTCGATTGGCGAACCGCAGTTACCGAGCTGTACATATTCCCAATGGTACGTCGGTTTCAGAATCAGCTCTTTCGTCTGCCAGAAATACAGGTCGTCAGAGTACATTAGGTAGATGTTTTCGCCATCCTGCCGCGAGATCATGGCATATTTGCCGTTGATCTTACGCGGAAACAGCGCCATACCTTTGTTCGACACCTCAGCTCCATTGAGCGTACTGACACTGAAATGGGTGAAGTCTTTTGTCTCCAGCAGTTGCGGAAACGTAACCCGTCCATTGTAGGCTGTGTACGTCGCGTAATACGTCACCTCGCCATCATCATCCGTAAACTGCACGAAACGGGCATCTTCAATACCATTTGTTTCATTGGGTGATGAAGGGAAAATACACCGCTCGTCCAAACTCTGATCCTCATCGAAGTGGATCTCATAGTTCGACTTGGCCAGTGCGATTAGGCTGCCCGCGATGGTTTCGTATTCGGCATTGTACCGATATTGTGCCGACACGCGCTTTATCTGTGCTTCCAGTTCAGCCAGGCTGAATTCATCACCCAAGCCGATCATCATTTTTTCCTGAATACTGTTCTCAAGTCGTAATTCATACAACTTTCGCTCAAATTGAGTACGGTTGAACCGATGGTTGGGCACGGTTTCCGGCGACGTAACATAGCGTGACGGCTTGCGCAGAACAATCTTCCCCTCGGCGTCGATGTAGCCCATGCGAAATGAAATCGACGAGACATGGCCTTCGCCGGTTGCCCGCAGGCTGAGAATAAACCGTTTGAAGCCCGGTG
>JAKONH010000638.1 GCA_022702045.1 Spirosomataceae bacterium | reverse complement strand
TGCCGGGGTGAATCTGGCGCATCAGCTCAATCAGGATGTGGGCGTAACGAGTACGCTTCTCCCGATCTTCGATGTTGACCATGTTATCAACCAGCTTTTGTACACTGCTGCCGTATTCTTTCAAGAGCCTTGCTGTTGGAGTATGGACAAAAGTACGAACAATCGACCAGTATCCACTGCCTTATGCGCCCACATCGGCAAGGCCGGAGAAAGCACTACCTTTGTGCCTCACATACGCCACCGTGGCTCCCTGCCCCCTGAAACAGTTTCTGCGCACGTACCGTCCCGAATTAGCCGACACATTTCGATTAAGCGTCCCGATCATTATCGCTCAGTTAGGTGTGGTATTAATGGGCGTTACCGACAATCTGTTTGTGGGGCGGCTGCTGGGGGCTGTTCCGCTGGGCGCGGCTGGGCTGGCGACGTCATTGTCATTCCTGATGTCGAGCGTGGGCGTTGGTGGCTTGTCGGTCGTTGCTGCGCTGGTTGCACAGGCTAACAGCCGAAACGATGCCCCGCTGATCAATCGCCTGTTTCGGGCAGGCCTGTGGGCGTCGGTACTGATAAGTGTCGTCCTGGGCGGACTATCGGTGATCCTGGCTTTCTACTTCGACCTGTTCGGTCAATCGCCCGACGTAACCCGGCTGGCGCGTGATTTCATGCTTATCCTAAGTGCGTCGGTGCTGCCACTGCTGGTCTTCGTAGCGACCCGGCAACTATGCGACGGACTACGTCAGCCCCGCGTAGCCATGCTGATTACGTTATCGGCACTGCTGCTCAACTCCTTGTTCAATTACGTCTTTATCACGGGTGCCGGCCCATTTCCAGCCTGGGGGCTGATGGGGTCGGCAACCGCTACGTTGCTGTCCCGCATCTACATGGCCGTGGCGCTGCTGGCTTACGTTTACTGGCAGCCGTCTTTAAAACCGTATTTGCTGGCCGAATTCTCGAAACTATCGGTTCGGGCCGAGATCAACCAGATTCTGCGACTGGGTATTCCGGGCGGACTGACCTTTTTCTTTGAAGTCGCCACATTCTCCCTGGCCGTAGTCATCGTCGGCTGGCTGGGCGACGACCGGCTGGCTGCACACCAGATTGCCATCAACATGGCGTCAGTGACATATATGATGGCAACGGGTATTTCATCGGCGGCAGCCATCCGGGTCGGGGCTGCCGTTGGCTTCAGCAATATCGACGGTGCGCTACGGGCAGGGGTAGCGGCTTTTGCCTTGTCACTCAGCCTGATGACGCTGGCTGCCGTGCTGTTTCTGACGGCTAATGACTGGCTGGTTTCACTCTACATTCGCGACAACCCCGACGTGATGCGCATTGCCGCGTCGCTGGTAATCATCGCGGGTTTCTTCCAGCTTTCCGACGGCGTGCAGGTCGTAGCGCTGGGTAGTCTGCGCGGGATGGCCGACGTCAACGTACCGACGCTGATGTCGCTGGTTTCGTACTGGGTTATCGCGCTACCGCTGAGTTACGTGCTGGCGTTCCCGCTTGACCTGGATGCGATTGGCGTCTGGATTGGTTTGCTCACCGGCCTAACCGTCGCTGCGGCCCTGCTCACTACCCGCTTCTTCCGACGTATCCATCGGTTACGTCAGGCAGCCCTCTCGTCTCTGCCATCACAGCCCTGATCCGACTAGCCGAATACCATGGTAAACGTACTTCCCTGCCCCGGCTGGGATTCGACCAGCAATTGGCCCCCGTGCCGCTGCATGATTTGCCGCGACAAGCTTAGCCCAATACCGGAACCAGTTTTGCGAGTCGTATAGAATGGGATAAAAATCTGCTCCAGCGCTTCGGGTTCGATGCCCGGTCCGTTGTCGGCGATATGGATACGTATTTGCCCGCCACTTTGCTCCACACGAACCCGGATCTGGGGCGCTGCGCTGCGCTCCATACTCTCGGCGGCATTTTTCAGCAGATTCAGCAGCACCATTTCGATCTGGGCGGCATCGGCGCGAAGCGTCAGACTAGCGGCTACGTCACCGCGCTCAATGGGGCAATTTGGGTAAGCCGCCAGGGCCAGCATAATCACCCGATCCAGTAAGGCACCGACGGCAGCCGACGCCAGTACGGGCTGCGGAATGGTTGTAAAATGCCGGTATGCATCAACAAACTGCATGATACCTGTCCCCCGCTGCTCGATAGTTGCCAGCGCGTCGCGCAGATCGGCAATCGAATCCGACACGTCGGCCATGACCAGCGCACCACCGGATTCAGCAACCGGTGCCAGATCAGTCTCGACAATGTCGCGCATGGTACCCACCAGCGATACAATCGGCGTTATGGAATTCATAATTTCGTGCCGGAGTACCTTCGTCAGGTTCTGCCAGGCATCGAGTTCACGCTGCTGCAACTCCGACCGGATGTTCTGGATGGAGACAATGGTGATGTAACGTCCACGCAGTTGTACCGCCGTGCCCCGAATCGACAGTTCGTCATTGGCCGGCGTTCGGTATACAATAGGGCCTTTCGCGCCGGAAATGGCCTGTAGCTGCGTAGCCAGATCGGGGTGGGTCGTCTCAAGTTCAGAAAGATTACGAAGTCGGTAGCTGTTCAGCAACCGTAGCGCCGTCTGATTGACCAGTTCAACCTGTCCGTTTGCATCGAATGTGAGCAGGCCGACACTGACGTGCTGCACAATAGTGTTGACATAATGCAGGCTGGTTTCCTTTTCAGCACGCGCCTGTCGGAAGGCATCGAGCACGGCGTTGAACTGCCGGTTCAAGTCCTGAAACGTTGGTCCCAGCTGATTGTCGGTGCGAAACGAAACCGCAAAATCGGCGTACTGTACCGACTCCAGAAAGCGAATCAGCTTCCGATTTACCCCAATCACAAACTGATAGAGGTTGACAACCAACACCAGCCACACAGCCCCGATTGGCACCAGTATCGGCCAGGTATGCGCCCATGCGTAAACGGCCACTCCGCCCCCCATCAGGAGCAGAATGGCCGTTAATCGCCAGCCGATGCCAAATGCAAACCGATCCATGACAGCTTACGCAGCAATCCAGCTGAACGGATATTCAAGCGTCGGAATTTTGGTGCGATCAGCGACCCGACGCAGCCGGGTGGGCAAGGCCATCAGGTAATCGCGGGCACGCTGTCCGGCGTCATTTAGATCAGTAACCGCATCGATATGCCAGTCGATCAGCAGCGCGTCGATGATGTCGATGTAGTCGTTGGTGGTGTACACACCAATGCGTTGAGCCGCGTCGGAGAAATGGCTGAACGTCTGACTCAGTTTCACCCCTGTTTCGCGCAGGAAGTGAGCGGGCATAACGATCTTTTTGCGCATCATCTCTTCGAACGCCAGCATCATCTCCGACGGATCGACTTCGAAAATTTTGCTTACGAATGCTTTGTATGCCCTGGCGTGACGCATTTCGTCAGATGCGATGACACCACAGATTTTCGACAGTTGCGGGCAACCCGCCTGTTTGGCCAGCGTAGCCGTCCGGCGGTGCGACACGTTCGTCGCCAGCTCCTGAAACGAGGTGTACACGAAGTTTTTGTAGGGATCGGTACCGGTACCGATATCGAAGCCATCGGCGATCAGGTACTGCGTCGATACTTCCATCGCCCGCATGTTAACCCGTCCCGACAGGTACAGAAATTTATTGAGCAGGTCGCCATGCCGGTTTTCTTCGGCTGTCCAGCCGCGAATCCACGATGTCCAGCCGGTGGGTTCCGCCTGATTGACGCCTTCCATATCCATCAGCCACGACTCATAGGTGGGCAGGGCTTCTTCGGTAATCGTATCGCCAACGAGCACAGCCATGTAGTCGTACGACAGTTCGCGGGCGCTTTCGCGAAACAGCCGGACCTGCTCCGGGAAGTCCTCCTGCCGACTGTCGGGCAGGAAGTCGTACGGCTGCCAGTTGGTTTCAATGGGTTTGAGGTAATCGCCGAGCAGGGTGTCAAGATTTTCGCCGACGTGCCGCATGACGTCCAGCCGTGAGCCAGATAAAGCCATATATGAATTGCGTAAAAGCGTTCTGAAAACTGAAAATGGTAAGCAAGTTACGGCTATT
>JAKONH010000630.1 GCA_022702045.1 Spirosomataceae bacterium | reverse complement strand
CTGCTCGATGTACATACAGATCCTGTCACGGCTAACCTATCGGCGAATGCCTATGTCGCCTTTGGAAATGATCTATCGGGCGTCCCCCCCTTGCCCGACAGTGTAGCCGCTTTTCTGGCAAGGGGCGAAAACCCGACAACGGCTGATGCCGTACAGCAGCAGCGACAGAGTGAGTTTGATGCCGTTAATGCATCGGGACAACGTTACGTCGGCAGCGCACCCGTCGGTGGCGATTTTCAGATTTTACTGGGTGCTGGCCTTACCGGGAATCTGCGTGTCAACGTGCTGGTGCTGGCTGTTCGTGCCAGCGCATCAGTAGGGTTCGATGCCGCATTATTCCTAAACGCCAAATGTGGCGGTAGTACTAACTCGGCTGCTGGCCTGAACGGCTGGTACGGACAGGCACAGCTGTACGCGTACCTGAACGGCGGCATCGACATCCGCGTCGATCTGTTCGGCCTGACCGGCGACTATAACCTGTGCGAGCTGACCGCTGGTGCGCTCTTCCAGGGTGGTGTTCCTAACCCAACCTGGGGCGATGGGCGCGTGCGGGCCAGAGGCTCGGTATTGGGCGGGCTGGTCAGTTTCGACGCTAGTGCCCATGTGGCGTTCGGTGAGAAATGCCAGCCCGTTTACCCCGGCGATCCACTGGCTAAACTCATCATCATTCAGGAACTGCGCCCGACGACAGGCGCAACGAACGTAGTCACCGATCAGACGCTGTCGGCCGTATTCAATGTCAGCATGAACCAGGAATACACCGTTCACCTGCCCGACAAATCGACGCGCACCTATCGGTTTAGCCTTGGTTCGTACAGCCTGACATATACAGACGCAGCCGGGCGACAGCAGCCGTTTACCGGTCTGGCGGCTCCCGTTTGGGCAAACAATAGTCAGTTACTGTTGCTGAAGCTAAACAGCGGTCAGCTCCCCAGCCGACGCCCCCATACGTTTACAGTAACGGCCACCGTCGAACAACAACAACCCAACGGCTCATTTGCTTTTCTGTACAACGGAGCAAAACAGCGTACGGAGAGCAAAACCGTCTCGTTCACCACTGGCGATCAGCCCGACGAAATCCGGTTTAAGGACATTGCGTATCAGTACCCGCTCGAAGGACAACTCTATTGCCTGAAAGGCCCGTTCCTGCGTGGACTGGTGGCGGGGCCGCTCCCCGACGAAGCCCTGACAAAACCCGGCTATCGCTATGAAGCGGTGTTTGTACCGAAAGAAGGAGGAACTCCGCTGCGAACACCGTTCAGCTACCAGACCGGCAACGAACGCTACCCCAGCCGGGTCAGTTTTGCCTTGCCTGCGGGTCTACAGAACGAAAAAACGTACCGGCTCGAACTGCACCGCGTCAGTCCTATTTCGACCATGTTGCTGTCGAGTAATCGTTTGGCGGGCTCGGCGGGTATCCGGGAAGGAGTGCGACAGGTGGTATCGAATCAAACCGCCATTCAGGGACGGGCCGTCGTGCGACAGAACACGATGGTTGGGCAACTCAGCGGGAGTATGCTCGTCGCCGACAAAATTCTGTATGCGTTCCCGTTTCGCACCAGCCGCTACAACACGTTCGCCGAGAAGATGGCCGCGCTCCAGTTTGCCCCGACCACCTACGCCAGCAGCAACAGCATCTATGCTGCCAGTTACCTGACGTTTGAGCTGGTTCCCAATGGGAAGGTTGAAAACTTCGAGGATAGCGAACTCTTTGGCTACCGCTCGGCGAAGCAATGGGTACCGGCCATGCTCAATCCCCAGCCGCTCCCCCCAGCCAGCAACGAGTATCCGCACGAAAATTGGGTAGCTCAAAATGTCTACCTACCGCTCTTCAACTTTTTCTCCCGTGAGGGCGTCAGTCTGACATTCAACTGGTTACCGGAACGCAATTACGGCGGCTGGATGACGACCTACCCAGCCGCAGCCATGCAGGCGCAACGGGGTCAGTACGTCCTACCACTCGCGCAACGTCCCATCACGTCGGTACTCGGCCGGACGCCGACCTTGGTATCGGGCGCTAAAACCGTCGTGCAGGCCGCAACGTCTCTCCCATCGCTTGGTCAACGACTCATCATGCCGGCAGCAGCCATACTCGTATCAGCCCGGCTCGTCGACCCGTATGCGTTGAACACCGAACCGGCGCGGGCTTATAAGTTCCTCGTTCAACGCGACCGGATCAGCTTCTACGACTGGCAGGCCATCGACGATTTCGGCACTTCCCTGTATACCGCCCGTCAGCATGAACAGCAACTGGAAACCGCCCTCCGTCAGAAGATGCCGCTGGGCCTGGGCAAAAAAATGGTCTTCAAGAAATTTCTGAAAACCATCGACATCTGGGCCAACAGCCCCACACTTACCCTGTCGGCCACGTACGACCGCATGAATGCATTGCCGAACGACCTGATCGACCGATACCCCGTTCCAACGGGCTTGTATTTCGGCACGGGGCGCAACTTCGTCGCCCGCGCTCCTGGCTCGACCAGTGCCGTCGGCTTCCGATACACGCCCTACCCAAATGCAGCCTACGAGGTCGCCCGCCGGCCATTTACGTTCAAAGCGGCTTCACCGTCCACCTTTATCCTTAAGTAATCCATGGCTCTTCCTTTTAACACGCTGTTTCGGCTGTTACTGCTGACAGCACTGCTACGTCCACCAACGCTTTATGCCCAGCGAAAGAGCGCCCAGCCCGAACGGGCATCCACGCAGTTCATGACGCCCCCACGCGATACAGGGCAGGCACCGGCCCGGCTCATGCTGCTGGCCCGCAACTACGGCGACTCAGTCGTATTGCGGTGGACTCCTAACCGAGCAGGGCATTTTCTGGCCGGTAGTCAGACAGGCTATTGGGTCGAGCGGATCGAGCTGAGTAAACGGTTCCCCGACGGCAAGATCACGCTGCTCAGCATCAGCCCCGTCCGGCCCTGGACACTCGACGAAGCCCGGCAGCGTATCAGGCCCGGCGACCGGTTTCCGGCCATTGGCCTGCAAATGCTGTATGGAAAAGGCTATACCAAAACGTTTTTGCCCGATGCTGCGTCGATCATCAACCTCAGCGAAGAGCAGAACAACCGCTTTGCCGTAGCGCTGATGGCCGCCGACTATTCACCCCGTGCGGCCGACGCGCTGGGGTTGCGCTGGGTCGACCGCCAGCCTCGGCAGACCGACGCGGTATACGTCTACCGTATCTACCCGGCTCGATCGGCGACCATTACAGGCAATCTGACTGACACGGCAGCGGTACTGATCGACCCCAACAAACAATTTCGGGGGGTGGCTCCCCTGATTGAAGCCATTCAGCCCGGCGACAGTACCATTTCGCTGACCTGGCACCGGCACGGTACACAGGGAGCGTTCTCCGGCTTTTACGTCGAACGCAGCACCGACGGCAAGACGTTCCGACGCCTGACCGAGCAACCATACATCCAGTCGCAGCCCGATGCCGACGTAAGCAAACGCGACACCGTCCGGTTCCAGACCGACAGTCTGGGACAGTCACTGATTTCATTCAGCGACTCGGTCGTCAACTACCGCCGGTTCTCCTATCGAATCATCGGCATCGACGCCTTCGGTGATCTGAGTCCGGCGTCGGAAATCGTATCGGCCATGGCCCGCGACCTGACACCGCCCCGCCCCCCCCGTAACCTCCGCACGCAGGTTATCAACAACCGGCACATTCGGGTGCAGTGGAACGAAGCCGGGCGCATGGCCCCAGACATGGCAGGTTATGTAATCGGGCGGGGGACGGCAGTCAATGGACCGTTCGAATCGATTTCCGCTAACGTACTGCCGACGAGTACGCTGGAATTTCTGGATACGAAGCCGGGCACATACAGTAATTTCTACGCGGTGGGTGCGGTCGATACGGCGGGGAACATTGCCTATGCGCCCGCCGTCGTCGGGATCATCGCCGACCTGCGTCCACCCGACACACCGACGGGCTTGACCGCACAGACGGATACCGGCGGTGTTGTGCGGCTGATGTGGCCGTTAGGCCAGGATGACGACATCGTAGCGTATAAGGTGTACCGATCCTACGAGCTGCAAAACGATTTCTACCGGCAGCTTACCCCGCTGGGCATTGCCGACACGACCTTCGCAGATACGCTGCCCCACCCAATGCTGAACAAGCAGGTGTTCTACAAAATTGTCGCTATCGACCGGACGGGCAACCACTCGCTGTTTTCGGCCGCACTTCCGGTTGCTGTACCCGACCGGATGCCGCCAGCCGCTCCCGTTATCCGGTCGGTAGTGGTCGATGCGGGGGGCGTTACGCTGACAGTACTCCCCAGCTCGAGTGTCGATGTGGTCGGGCACAGGCTCTATCGGCGCGATGGCGACGCGCCCTGGACGCTGCTTCGCCAGTTACCCGGTCGATCCGCTGGCCCCCTTACCCTACGCGACACGAGTTTCCGGGCGCAGCCGGGCTTTGCGGGCAAAACCTACACTTATGCGCTGACCGCCGTCGATGACGCAAAACTGGAGTCGGAACGGTCATTTGCGGTACCGGTACAGCCCGGTGCAGGGATAGCGCAGTCGGTGCGGAACGTGCAGGGTCGGTACGATGCTGATCGCCGGGCTGTGGTGCTGAACTGGGAGTTCCCAACCCTTGCAGAGCCGTATCACTTCGTGGTATACCGCGCATTGAACGGCGAAGGGCTGAGCATGTATCGGGCCGTCGATGGGCAGCAGCGCAGCTTTCTGGATAACGCGACGGCATTGACCGGCCGCTACCAATACGCGGTTCGGGTACAATACCACCAGCGCAGTGGCTCCCCCCTCAGTCAGACCATAAGCATTTCACGATAAGTAGGTTAGCCATATGAAATCGCTTCTCTTCCTGTCCATTACCTATATTTCATTCCTTAACGGTCTGCTGCTTTCCTGTCAGCCAGCCACAAACGATTCATCCATGACGACTCCCGTCAGTAGGCCCGGCTTCTACGTCGATGGCCGCTTTCTCCACGATCCCTGCGGCAACAAGGTTACGCTGCGAGGCATTAACAAAATGAACGTCTGGACCGACCGGACCGGCGATTCATTTGCCGAAATCGCCAGGACTGGTGCCAACTGCGTCCGTATTGTCTGGTTGACTATTGACGACGAAACAAACCAACCCACTAAGGCTGCTGACCTCGATAACCTGATTACAAAATGTGTTGTCCAGCAGATGATTCCAATGGTTGAAGTTCACGACGCAACCGGCAACTGGAGTAAGCTCGGCGAAATGGTCGACTACTGGAAGCGGCCCGACATCCTAGCCGTCATCAAGAAGCATGAGCGCTATGTACTGGTCAATATTGCCAATGAATGTGGTAACGATCAGGTGAAAAACGATGAATTTATTACGGGCTACAGTCAGGCTGTGCAGCAACTTCGACAGGCGGGCATTCATACCCCGCTGGTGATCGACGGCACTGACTTCGGCAAGAATCTGGACCAATTGGTGCAGGTCGGCCCGGCAGTGATACAGGCCGATCCCGACCGGAATCTGTTATTTTCGGTGCATACGTACTGGCCCGTTATTTTCGGCGCCACTCCGGAATTTATCCGCCAGCAGTTTCAATCGGCGGTCGATGCGGAGTTGCCGTTTATCGTGGGTGAATTTGCTGCGTATGGTGCCTATGCCGGAGAGAACCCACAGACAAACAAACCGGAAAGTATATGTGGACCGAAGGGGCGGGTTGACTATCAGACCATCGTGTCGGAAGCGCAGCGGCTCGACATCGGCTGGTTAGTGTGGGAATGGGGACCGGGCAACGCTGTCAACGACGCTGCCTGCGCAATCATGGACATGACTACCAACAGCACGTTCAGCACCCTCAAAGACTGGGGTAAAGAGATAGCCCTCACCAGCCCATACAGTATCCAGAAAACCGCCGTCCGCTCGCCGTTTCTGGTCAATGGCCTGGCCTGCCACTAAGCGACATTGGTATGATTCGCTCTGCTCCTCTACTGCTGGCGGTGCTGTTCCTGCTGGGATTTGCCACGGTATTTATGTGGCATCTTTATCAGCAGGAACGCTTTCAGACCCAGCTTCTGTCGGAAGGCAAACCCGTTACCGTACAGCTCCAGCACGCCGACCATCACGAGCGCGTGATCTGGGATTATATGAACAACGTCGCTTACGCTGGCTTCACCTATCAGGGTCGCCTTTACGAAATCCGCTGTCTGAGCAACCCCGACCAGCTTTCCTCCGGCGATACCCTCTCGCTGCTGTATGATGCACCAACTGATACGTTTGGGCAGCCCCAGTCGGTCCTGCGCCCTATACCCGAGCGGGGTGTCTCCCGTCTGATAGACTGGACATCCACCCGCGATGTTAGTCCGGAATGGCTGGCCCTGACCGCATTCATCATCACAGCCCTTATACTGCTCGTCCTGATGACGGGGCTTATAGGTCTACTAACCAGCTTTACTAGCCCGGCATTACTTGTCCGTCCGATGACAACGCTCTTCCTAGGCGCAGCAGCCTTGTTTTTCACCTACGACGTGTGGCGATACTACAAGTATGTCGGTCAGCTAAAAGACCAGGGCCGGGCGATGCTTGTCTTGGCTACCCGGGTCAAGCGGCAGCATGACCATGGACCCAAACTGATTACCATTGGTCGTGGTCAGTACGAAGCTACGTTCATCGTTCGCGGACAGCCCCGCCGGATCGCGATCAACGCCGACGATTACGATCGACTGGCTACGGGTACTAACCGGCTCGGCGTTCTATACGATCCGACTCTCGACGATTTTATGGCGGTCAACTATTCTCCAGACGGCAGCAAACTGTTGGTGTCCCTGGTACTGTGGCTACTGTTTGCCGGTTTTCTGTGCACGACGATTAAACCATTATTGACTACATAGAGACTCTCTCCGGGATGCAGGCGGCTTTCCACCCTAGGCTTGCGACAGTTGACTTTAGGCACATTTGGGGACAAACCTGAAGTTAGCAATGAAAAAAAGACCGCAACGGCGGACCGTGTGTATTTGACGAAGCACTCAACCAAATGGCCACAGGTTCTGTGCAGGAAGCCGCTCGTGAACTTGACATCGATTCAATCGCACCGGCGAACCGGCCGGATCACCAAATGGCAACAACGCTACAAAAGCCTTGGCCAATTCGCAACTGGAACTACCGACCTGAGCGGGGAACAGAAGCAAATTAAACGACTGGAGAAAGCACTCAAAGAAGCTCAGCTTGATCGGACGGCCGAAGCCGCGTGATGTAGTATAAAAGGTAGTCGGCACGCGGTGCCCGGCATCTTTTCCAAGGGCCACCGCGTGGCGGACCATGGCAAATAGTCCGATTTATGACGGAACACGCCAAGCAGTTCCCCACGGTCCGCCACTCGGTTGAGAGGATGTGTAAGGTGTTGAAGGTGAGCAGTAGTGAGTGCTATTATTGACGCAAACATTCAGTTGGAGTCAGGAAACTGAAACAGCGTCAGTTACTGGATGCTATTCGGCAGGTACACGCCGAAAGTCAGTCTCGGTAGGGCAGCCCGCGCCACGGCAGCTCGAATTACCGACGAATTACGAGAGCGGGGTATTAGGTTGCCCGCTTAATGCACAAAGCGGCTCTCCGCAGTATCATGTACAAAAAGTTCGGGTCCAGACCACAGACTCAGCGCATGATTATCCGGTGGCTGAAAACTTGCTAAATAGGGAATTTAAGGCTGATAGGCCGGGCCAGAATCGGAGCGCCGAAGCGATGGGTTTCGGATATTACGTATGTTCCTACCGGTGAGGGCTGGCTGTACTTGACGGCGGTTCTGGATTTAGCGGACCGGAAAGTAGTCGGCTGGGCTTTGAGTGATAGCCTCAAAGCGACTGACACGAGTGTGGCAGCGTGGCGTATG
>JAKONH010000624.1 GCA_022702045.1 Spirosomataceae bacterium | reverse complement strand
TGCTCGACTGGATTCCGAATCTGGCCAAGACCGGGCACGTAACGGCCCAGGAATACTACAACGCCAAGGGTTGGGTCGCTCACCACAACTCCGACATCTGGGGGCTCAGCAACGCCGTCGGTGACCGGGGCGATGGCGATCCGGTCTGGGCCAACTGGCCAATGGGCGGTAATTGGCTGTGTCAGCATCTGTGGGAGCATTACCAGTTTACGGGCGATACGAAATTTCTGGCCGAGCAGGCTTACCCTATCATGAAACAGGCGGCTCTGTTCTCCCTCGACTGGCTAGTGTCCGATAAGAACGGCAAGCTGGTAACGGCCCCCTCGACCACGCCAGAAAACAAATTCTTCGACGCGGCCGGTAAGCAACAGGGCGTATCGGTAGGTACCACGATGGACATGTCGATTATCTGGGATTTGTTCACCAACCTGATCGAAGCCTCCACCGTGCTGAATCAGGATAAAGCCTTCCGGGATCAGTTGATCGCCAAGCGCAGTCAGTTGTTGCCACTCCAGATTGGAAAGCAGGGTCAGCTGCTGGAATGGAACCAGGAGTTCCGCGAAACCGACCCACATCACCGGCACGTATCACACCTGTTTGGACTCCATCCGGGCCGGCAGATTACCACCCAGACACCGGCCTATTTCGCGGCAGCCCGGAAAACGCTGGAAATTCGGGGCGACGAAGGCACGGGCTGGAGCAAAGGCTGGAAGATAAACTGGTGGGCCAGGTTGCAGGACGGTAATCATGCCTATTCGCTCATCCGCCAGCTGATGCAGTATGTCAACACGACAGGTACGCAGATGAGTCGGGGCGGGGGTACCTATCCCAACTTCTTCGACGCGCACCCACCGTTTCAGATCGACGGTAATTTCGCTGGTACGGCGGGCATGGCTGAGATGCTGTTGCAGAGCCATCTGGATAAGATTCATCTGCTACCTGCCGTACCCGATTCATGGTCGGAAGGCCGCGTAACGGGATTGAAAGCAAGGGGCGGCTTCGAGGTGAGCATGAACTGGAAAAAATCAACCCTCACCGGTGCAACCCTAAAATCGTTGACCGGTGGTGATTTAGCGCTGCTTACCAATGTACCCGTTCGCATTCAGGGCACCAAACAAACCGCTGAGAAAACCGACGAAGGCTACGTGTTGCGGCTGAAAACCGAAAAAGGGAAGGTGTATACCGTATTGGCCAACTAGGGAACTGCCCCAACAGCGTAGCCGCGAGAATTGTGAACAACCGGGATTCTCGCTGAGGGCTACACGATCGAACAAACAGGCACTGCCAATCCTGGCCCGACGATCAGCGGATTGGCTGGCTGGTGGCCTGATGGGTAGTGCCTGTTTCTTCGATAGACAATCCGTAGTGAATGGGTTGGACGTCTGAAAGCGGCAAGTAATTTTATCAATTACGGAATAAACATGACTAGTTTGAGCGTACTTCCAGTGCTATTGTTGCTGTCGCTTTTTGGGCTGGAGGCAAGGGGGCAACAAACGGAACAATGGGGTGATCAGGGAAACGGCACGTACCGCAACCCGGTTCTTCCCCAGAATTTCAGTGATCTGGATGCCATCCGCGTTGGTAACGACTATTACGCCATTTCGTCCACCATGCAGTATTCGCCCGGTATGGCCGTCCTGCATTCAAAAGACTTGGTCAGCTGGGAACTGCTCAGTCACGTTGCTGACGACCTCACACGGATAAGCCCCCACCTCAACTGGGACAAAATGAACAGTTACGGAAAAGGCATCTGGGAAGGGTCGATCCGGTACTACAACAATAAGTTCTGGGTGTACTTCGGTACATCAGACGATGGCTTCTTCATGAGCAGCGCTACTGATCCGGCTGGGCCCTGGGAGCCCTTTCATCAGCTTTGGAAGGTGCAGGGCTGGGACGAGACTGCTGTTCCTTCCGCGACGACGACAGGCAGCTTTATTTCGTGGCAACCCAGTTTGGGCTCGATCCGAAAAACGGGAAAAAATACAACATTCAGCTAATTAAGATGACCCCAGACGGTAAGAGCCTGATTACGGAGTCGGACACCATCATTCACCAGTCGCAGGGGAGTGAGGCTAACAAGCTCTACAAAATCAACGGCCTTTACTGTCATTACTTCAGTGAGGTCAACAAGGAGGGGCGGGTGATGATGATGGAGCGGGCCAAGAGTCTGTACGGCCCCTGGGAAATCCGGCAGCTCAACCACGTCAACGCGGCAACCGACAAGGAACCCAATCAAGGTGGTCTGATGCAACTGCCAAACGGTGATTGTTGGTTCTTTACCCATTATGGCACCGGCGATTGGGAAGGGCGGGCGGCCAGTTTACTCCCCGTAACCTGGGTAGACGGATGGCCTATCGTGGGGTCGGTAGGCGCCGACGGCATCGGGAACATGATCTGGTCGGCCAAAAAGCCGATTGTGGCAAAAGGTACGCCCTTGCGTATGCAGACCGACGATGAGTTTATCAGCACCAGGTTACTGTCCCAATGGGAGTGGAATTGCCGGCCCCGGTCCAATAAATGGTCGCTGATCGACCGGCGGGGCTTTCTTCGGTTACACGCCTTTCGCCCGATTGATCCCCAGAATCAGAAGAAAATACTGCTCAGAGCTGGCAACACAATCACTCAACGCAGTATGCGCACAAAGTCGAATATAGCTACCGTGAAAATTGACCTGAGCGGTATGGCCGATGGGCAACATGCCGGTCTGACGCATCTGTCGACGGCCAGCTACAGCGCACTGGGCATAAACAACAAAATGGTGAACGGCATCTGGTGTATACCGTCAACGACACTGATTCGACAGGACCAGCGATTGATGGGAAAACGATTTGGCTGCAATCGTCCTGGGATTTCGACGGGATAAATCAGTATTTATACAGCACCGACGGCAAAAATTTTACGCCTACAGGAACGAAAACGCAACTCGTCCGGGGCAGTTATCGGGACGATCGGTTAGGCATTTTCAACTACAATCTAACTGCCGATACAGGTTCAGTCGACGTTGACTTTTTTACGTATCGCTACGCCCGTGAAGCTGACAAAAAGTAGCCTTGGGGAATTCTTCGGAAAGAGACGTTGCCACCCGCCCGGCTCATTTACGGTCCGCCGGTGTGGTGATTTAAACTTGAAAGGAGACTCTCACACACTCAGCTAAAAGGGGAGATTCTGCTGTTGATTCGCGAGACGACAAGTTGCGACTCCGCTTAACCCGAAATGGAGTTCGGTTAATCTCATATACTATAATAGCGCTAAATAGGGCGTTTCAAGCGACGGGCGAAACCCCGTCATTCTGCGCGGATAATCTTCTTTCGATGATTGATGCCCCAGTTCTTCAAGGCACAAATAATCGGATATAAGCTTTCTGCATACGTTTCCAGTTTGTACGAAATTTTCACTGGATACTCGTCAATAAGCGTTCCTTCAGCCCTCGGCTAGCAGGGGTGCTTGTCTGACAAAGTCATCACCAACTAATGCATCAACCATAAACTTGGCTAACTGTCGGCGGCTAATAGTGAAGGGGGTAGGCCGCTGTCCGTAGCGCACAACCAGTTGTCGGGTCGTCTCCTTATCATTCAGGGCAACAGGTCGGGCAATCACCCATTCCAGGCCCGACTGTCGTAATAAGGTCTCCTGGGCCTGATGGTCGGCAAAGACCAGTCTGAAGTTGGTCAGCCGAATCATCAACCGCATATACCAGGGGGCAAAGCTATGGGAGTCGCCCACGCCAATCGAGGAGAGTGTCACTACGCGCCGTAGGCCAAGCTCGCCCATTACCGTGATGGTGTGGCGCATAGTGGTTTCCAGCGTATGAGGGGGGGCAATCTTCCTGCGAGAAAACGAGTCCGCTTCGGGCAGCGCGCTCAGTGTACTAATCACGTAATCGCAGCCCTGCATGGCCCGCCGTACGTCAGCTAGATTGGTGGGTAATCCGTCCACTACCGCCAGATGAGGAGATTGAAGGGTGAGTTTCGCTGGATTGCGCACCAGGGCGGTCACGGCATACCCTTGGTTGAGTGCATAGGTGAGCGCCAGATGACCTGTACGACCCGTAGCCCCATAAAGCAGTATTCGTTTCATGTTAATCGGTAGGCAGCCACAATAGACTAACGGGGTGGCTGATACAGGGCAAAAGTATCGGGGGTTTGGATTAACTTCGTTATCAATTACCAAAAGGATACCGGTTACCAAAACGATACCGCCATGCACAGTTGTCCCGGCTCAGCCAGTAAAAGCCAACACCAAGCTGTCCGTGATACGCTGGAGGTGATTAGTGGCAAGTGGAAGCTGGTCATTCTAGCCCTATTACTTAATCGGCCCTATCGCTTCAAGGAGCTAAGTCGCGAGATTGGCATTAGTCCACGTATTCTCTCCAAAGAGTTACAGGAGCTCGAGCAGCATCAGCTGGTGACGCGACGGGTCTGTGAGACGCGCCCGATCACGGTAGAATATGCTAGCAGTGATCATGGCCGTAGTTTATTGAGTGTGGTGCAGGCGATGAGTGACTGGGGCTATTTGCACCATGAAACCATTGTGGGTAAGAAGCGGTTAGATGATCCCAGCGCGCAGATAGCATAGGCAGGAGAGCATAGGGCTCCATTACTAATTACTGGCTACAAGCTAGGCGGGGTTAGTAATTCATAAAGCGTTTGGTTGACAGCTTCTCAAAGAAGACTCCTCCAAATGAGACGCTGTGGCTTCCCCGTAGAGAAGGGGCTTGTCTGGGACGCGAAAGACCGCAAGTCGTGCGCGACTCCGAGTCGGACCGTGAATTATAGCCATATTACCAATCATCAGCGAATAGGTAACCGCCTTTAAGCAGCGCTGTTATCAATTACCAGCCCTACACATACTGCTTTAAGTACGGCGCGGTCCGGCTGATGGGGTGCTGCGCCACTGCCAACGGAGGCCCCTGCGCTACCACCTGACCGCCCTCATCGCCCGCGCCCGGACCCATATCGATCACCCAATCGCTGGCCCTGACAACCCGCATGTTATGCTCTACCACAATGACGGTGTTGCCGCCCGCCACCAGCTTGCGAAGCTGACCCAGCAGCTTGTCCACGTCAGCAGGATGCAAACCGGTAGTGGGTTCATCGAGGATGTAAAGCGAGGTGCCGTTACTGGGGCGCTGCAATTCGGTCGCCAGCTTGATCCGCTGGGCTTCTCCGCCGGATAACTCCGTAGCGGGCTGACCCAATCGCAAATACCCTAAGCCCACTTCGCCCAGCGCCGTCAGCGCACGCAAAACCGCCGGCTCTTCCCCAAAGAACGAGCGCGCTTCGTCGACGGTCAGCGCCAGTACTTCCGCGATGGTTTTGTTCTGGTAGCGGACTTCCAGCGTTTGGCCATTGTAGCGGGCTCCGTGGCAGACCGGGCAGGGTTTATAAACGCTGGGCAGAAACAACAGCTCGACCATCACAAACCCTTCGCCCTGACAGTGTGGACAGCGACCTTTGGCTACGTTGAACGAAAACTGGCCAGCATCGTAGCCCCGCTCGCGGGCCATCGGCGTGGCGGCAAACAGTTTTCGGACCGTGTCAAAAAGACCCGTATAGGTCGCCATGTTCGAGCGGGGGGTACGACCGATTGGCTTTTGATCGACCCGGACCATCCGCTTGATACGCTCCAGGCCGCTGCGGATTGTACCGCCTGTAGTAACCGGTCTTTCCTCTGGCATCGAATCCCTTTCGTCCTCATCGGCCAATGACTGCCCCAGGTGGGCCGCGACCAGCTCGACCAGCACCTGACTGATCAGGCTGGACTTACCCGAACCCGACACACCGGTCACTGCCGTCAGCAGGCCCAGGGGAATGGCTACGTCCAGGGCCTGTAAATTATTCCGGCTTACCCCGACCAGTTGAAGCCAGTCTGACGGAGGAAGGGGGGGCGCTACCATGCCTTTTTCCGAAACGAATAAGTAGGGTCGTGTCTGCGATGCGATGATCTTGGTCAAGCCCGTCGGTGGGCCACTGTAGAGAATCTGTCCACCTTGCTCACCAGCCCCCGGCCCGACGTCGACCAGCCAATCGGCCTGCCGGATTACATCCAGATTATGCTCGACAACGAACAGCGAATTACCGGCCTGTTTCAAGCCCGCCAGCGCCGAAAGCAGCGCTTCCGTATCGGACGGGTGCAGGCCCGCCGAGGGCTCATCCAGCACGTAGACCACTCCGAATAGATTTGAATAAAGCTGGGTGGCCAGCCGCAACCGTTGCAGTTCACCCGGCGATAACGTCGGTGTACTCCGTTCCAGCGACAAATACCCCAGCCCCAGTTGCAGCAGCACCTGTAGACGTGCAACCAGATCGGTAGTGATTCGGCGAATTACTTCCGCCCGTTCGGGCTGGGCTTGCTTTGTCTCTTCGGTATAGGGCTGGAGAATCGTTGTCAGTCGTTTGAGCGGTAATGCGGACAGGTCTGTAATATCAAGTCCGGCAAAGGTGACGCTCAGCGATTCAGGCCGTAACCGTTTCCCATGGCAGGTCGGGCAGCGGGTTTGGAGCATGAACGCCGAGACCCGCTTTTTCATCAATTGGCTTTGGGTATTGGCGAAGGTGTGCAGCACGTGCCGCCGGGCGCTGCTGAAAGTACCCATATAATCGGGTGGTTCTTTTCGGTGAATGGCCCGGCGGGTTTGCTCAGGCGTATAGCCCGGATACACCGGAACAACGGGCTGCTCCTCAGTGAATAAAATCCAGTCGCGTTGCTGCTGAGGAAGCGCCTGCCAGGGTTTGTCGACATCGTAGCCCAGCGACACCAGTATATCGCGCAGGTTCTGACCGCCCCAGGCCTGGGGCCAGGCCGCCACCGCCCGCTGCCGAATGGTGAGCGTAGGGTCAGGCACCATCGAGGCTTCGGTAAGGTCGTAGATGCTACCTAGCCCATGACAGGTTGGACAGGCTCCTTCTGGGGTATTAGCCGAGAAGGATTCTGCGTAGAGGATTCCCTGGCCTGGCGGATAATCGCCGGCCCGGGAGTAAAGCATCCGTACCAGGTTACTAAGCGTAGTGACACTGCCCACGGATGAACGGGTAGTGGGCGTACCGCGCTGCTGTTGCAGGGCCACGGCCGGGGGCAAGCCGTCAATGGCGTCGACCTCGGGAACGGCCATCTGGTTGAAGAGTCGCCGGGTATAGGGGGATACCGACTCCAGGTATCGGCGTTGTGCTTCGGCGTAGAGGGTGCCGAAAGCCAGGGATGATTTACCGGAACCGGAAATGCCGGTAAATACCACCAAAGCATCGCGTGGAATGACCACATCGATATTCTTGAGATTGTGCTGGCGGGCTCCGCGCACGCGGATAAAGCCCGGCTGCTGTTCAGACGGCGTATTCACTGGGTTCGTGGGTCCTTTTTTCTTGGGTAACCGCTGTTGGTTGGTCGTTGTTGGCCGGCCGATCAGATATTGAGTCAACAGGTCGGGCAAACCGGATGGTTGCAAAGCGATAACAACAATGCATTGATCCGTGCCGTAACTATATCTTTTGCCGATTTACGTTGTCGGTACTGTAGATGAAGCCCGTTTTCTCACTCTGCTGAAGAATGTTACACAATCGCCTTCGATAACCGTTATAGCCATCCCTCTTAACCAAAACAGCATTTATCCTACGTTCCTATGACCATTGACCAAACAAGCTATGACCACAAGCCTCTGTTTATTCGACAGGGTGCCTTACAGTTGTGGGGCGTCCCCCTAGCCTGCCGCGTGGACTTGTGCCGGGTGCGTCGGTTGTACCGGCTTAGCTATTTCTTTGTCGAGATGTGTTTTGATGTACACACCGGGCAATTAACCTGTATCTGCACGTTTACCCAGGATCAGCGATTGACTCCTTATCTTAATGAGGTAGGTCTGGCTGATCTAGACGTATAGTGTTGTGGCTACTCAGACGGACTGGGTCTAGTTGACATCTCTTGGAATAGAATCCAGATACGTGGTTACTGGCAAAAGATAGATTGCGGTCACAGTTTTTATAGTTTTAAAGAAGGCTCCTCCAAATGAGACACTGTGGCTTCCCCGTAGAGAAGGAGCTTGCCTGGGACGCGAAAGACCGTAAGTCGTGCGCGACTCCGAGTCGGACTGTGAATTATAGCCATTATCAGGGTAATCACGTCCGAAACGGGAAGCCGACCAGACTACCGCCCTATAGCACCAGTGAAAGAAGGATCCGTAACGCCATGGGAACCGTTTGCTGGGTAGTGTTCAGATGCTTCTGTTTCGGCCTGGTGTGCTGCGCACGTACCGACAACGCCTTATCGGAAGCCCTGTCGTACGAGGCTTCCGATAAGGCGTTACAGAGTCGACCCCTACGTAATTTTCAGGCAGTGGGCGTAGTCGCTGGGCTTACTAGTGGGGAGCGTAACCTCCAGGGCATCATCTGTAGGTGTAAACGACAGGCTTTCCGAGTACCCGAGCAACTGCACCTTATTGACGCTATGCTTCAGAGCCGTATTGCCAGAGCGTAGTGTTTTGATGCGCACTTTTCCGTCCGTTGGCCAGCCCATCACAATGGCGTAGAGGGCATTGCCTTTCGTCGTGAAGCGGATGTCTTCGGCCCCAAACGGTTTGCCTTTGCCTTCGTTGAATCCTTGCGCATTGAGTGGCGCGGCCGATTCAAGGGCTGGCCCTTCGCCGAACACGCTCCACGGCCGTGTGCCGAAGATACTTTCTCGGTTCACCGCCATCCAACTGGCAATGCCTTCCACAATGGCGGTTTCCTTCTCATCGATGGAACCGTCTCCGCGTACGGGTATGCTCAGCAGCAGGTTGCCGTTCTTACTCACTACGTCGGCCAGTGTGTGGATGACGGTTTTGGGCGTTTTATACTCGTTGTCGTTGTAGATCTGCCGGTTGTAGTGCCAGCTACCGATACATGTATCGGTTTGCCAGACGAAGGGCTCAATCTGGTTCGACTGCCCGCGCTCGATGTCCCAAACCATACACTTCTGCTGCTCGGGCGTAAGGACTTTCCCGTTTAGCACGGCTTCCAGTTTCCCCCCGTGCCGTTTCATGCTGCTGTTGTACAGGTGGGCCGCAATCCGCAGACCGGCATCGCTGATGGGCCAGAGCGGTAAGGCCGTATCGTCGAAATACACCAGATCGGGGCTGTATTTGTTGATCAGATCGACCGTGCGGTTGTAGAATTTCTCGCAGTAGTCCTTGGAGGGTACGCTGACGCCGTTGCCCCAGTTCCACTGCTTGTGTATGTTGCCGGTTTTCTCGCTCCCTTCGCTCAGGGGGTGATTCTGGGCGTATAGCTCCTGCGGGTCGTAGCCTTCCCACCAGGTACCTTTGCCGT
Source organism: Spirosomataceae bacterium (assembly GCA_022702045.1). Classification (GTDB taxonomy): domain Bacteria; phylum Bacteroidota; class Bacteroidia; order Cytophagales; family Spirosomataceae; genus Spirosoma. Next base: position 14,580 of record JAKONH010000624.1, on the reverse strand, counting down.
CGGTTTTGGTTAGCTTTCCGTCGTATGGAACGTCGGTATAGGGCCCTTTTTTGTCGGCACGCTGCGCCGTTTCGTACCAACTCCAGGCGTGAGCCGCGTGGATGCTGACACCGAAGCGCAGGCCATGTTTTTTAGCGGCTTTGGCCCAGCCACCGATCAGGTCTCTCTTCGGACCCAGCTTGGTCGAATTCCAGGACTGGTACTTGCTGTCGTAGTTGTCGAAATTATCGTGGTGGTTCGCCATAGCGACGAAGTATTCCGCCCCCGCTTTCTGATACAGCGCCAACAGCTGATCCGGATTCCACTTATCGGCCTTCCATTCGTTGATGACATCCTTAAAGCCAAATTTGGACTGAGGGCCGTACTTCTTCAGGTGAAAATTGTACTTTTCACTACCCTCGTCGTACATCTCGCGGGCATACCAGTCGCCGGCTTCGGGCTGACATTGGGCACCCCAGTGCGCCCATATGCCGAATTTAGCATCGCGGTACCAGTTGGGTACCTGGTATTGGGCCAGCGATTGCCAGGTTGGCCTGAATTTGCCGCTCGCCATGGGCTCACCGGGGGCCAGCGGAGCATTCGGGTACGCCAGGCCCTCTACTTTGGATAGATACCAGGCCGGAACGGCGCCTGCCATTCCTTTTAGCAGATGTCTTCTCGTTAGCATAACTATGTTGGTTAGTGGTTTTAGGGGTATCTTATCCTCTTTTTTGTTATCCCATACAGCCTCTCAGGGGGGTGGGGCAAACACTCAAACGGCATCAGTCCATACTGACCATGGCTTTGATGACACCCGTAGCGGGATCGAGCCAGCTTGCGAACGTATTGCCTACCTGCTCGAACGAAACGCGGTGCGTGATGTAGGTAAGGGGGTTTATCTGACCGGTTGCCAGTGCCGTCATGACGTGGTCGAAGTCCGCCCGCGTCGCATTGCGGCTGCTCATCAGCGTTGCTTCGCGTTTGTGAAACTCCGGGTGGCTAAAACTAACCGGACCTTTCTGAAGCCCGACGAGCACGTAGCGGCCACCGTGAGCCAGATACGAAAAGCCCTGTTCGATGGCTTTCAGACTGCCCGTTGCGTCGATGACAACCGTGGGCATGTCGCCGTCGGTGATGGCCCGAATCTGCTCGATCGGGTTTTCGCTCCGGGCATCGACAACGTGCGGAATCTGCAACTGCTGCTGGCTAAAGTCCAGCCGGCTGGTGTTGACATCCAGTGCCGTAACGATGCCACCGGCAATGCGGGCAAACTCCATAACGCCTAAGCCGATGGGTCCCGCGCCCACCACCAGTACATGCTCGCCGGGTTGAACGGCCGCCCGACGCACGCCGTGTGCGCCAATAGCCAACGGCTCGACCAGCGCCAGTTCGTCGAAGCTCAGGCCGTTGCCGGGCAGGAGTGAAGACGCCGGTACGGACAGGTACTCACGCATACCCCCGTCGATGTGTACGCCACATACCTGCATCTGCTGGCAGCAGTTGGGTTTGCCCGATCGGCAGGCGATGCAGTGGCCACAGTGAAAATACGGCATGATGGTTACCGCTTCGCCCGGCGTAAAGGCCGCTGTACTAGCGATTGCGACGACTTCGCCGGCCAGTTCGTGTCCCAGAATGCGGGGATACGAAAAGTACGGTTGCGTGCCTTCGTAGGCGTGCAGGTCGGTTCCGCAGATGCCGATGCGTTTGATACGGACAATGGCTTCGTTCGGTCGGAAGTCGGGCATCGCTTCGACACCGTAAGTGAGCTGACCGGGGGCTGTACAACGTAAAATGTTCATCGATTTAGTCAGCATTGGCCAGTGCCCGGTCGAGGTGAACGTACCCGCCATCGACGTAAACCAGTTGACCGGTGGTGTGGCTGGAGCGGCTGGACAGCAGAAATGCTGTCGTGTTGGCGATTTCTTCGGCGGTTGTCATCCGGTTTTCCAGCGGAATGTGCGCGGTGATGGACGCCAGTTTATCCGTCGGATTCGGTAACGACTGAATCCAGCGTTCGTACAACGGTGTCCAGCATTCGGCCACCACGACGGCGTTTACCCGAATCCCGTATTTCAGCAGTTCGACGGCCCATTTGCGGGTTAGTGCGTTGCGTCCGCCGTTGGCCGCTGCATAGGCCGATGTGTTGCCCTGCCCCGTATCGGCTGTCTTCGATGTAATGTTGACCCCGGCGTTGTTTACCAGCCCGTCGATCCGGCCAAACTGGGTGAGACCGGCGTTGACCGCTTTCTCGGAATCCGCCGGTCTGGTTAGCTCTGCAACGACCTGGAACGCCTGCTTGCCAGCCGCTTCCAGCGCGTCGACAACCTGCTGATTGTCGGCTTCCTTTCGGCCAATAACGACCGGGATAGCTCCTTCAGCCGCCAACACGTTGACAATGCCTTCACCGATTCCTTTGGCACCACCCGTCACGCGAATGACTTTGTCTGCTAACTGTAAGTCCATATGTTTTTTTGAGAATTGTCTGAGAGAAAAAGCCCTGCCGGAGTCCCGCAGGGCTTTCAGGACTACCAACCTTAATGAGAAGCCGTTATTGTCACGCGGTTCACCGCAAAATTTTTCACCGCGAAGTAAAGAATGGGTAAAAAGCAGCTAGCGGGCACGAGGTAGGCGTTTTGCATCGTGCTGAGGTCGGAAACGTTCCCCATAATCACCGGGAAGACGGCCCCGCCCACGATGGCCATGATGACGAACGACGAGCCTACCTTGGTGTTTGCCCCCAGATCCCGAATGCTCAGGGCAAAAATGGTCGGGAACCTAATCGACATGAAAAATTCAACACCGATCAGGGCATACACCGGAATCATACCCCTGCTGAGTACGGCAACGATCAGCAGCACGACGTTGACTACACTGTACAGGGCCAGCAGACGGGGCGGAGCAATGAAACGCATCAGAAATGTACCCAGAAAGCGACCGATCATAAAGCCCAGCAACGCCCCCGACAGGAGGAAAGCTGCCGTTTTTTCGCCGATGCCCGCGACCTGATTGACAAACCGAATAAAGAAACTGCTGACACATACCTGTGCGCCTACGTAGAAAAACTGCGCCGTAACGCCCAGCCACAAATTTTTCTGGCTCAGCATTGAACCGCCACTTGCCTGTGCTGGCGTATCATCTTCCTGAATAGCCGGCAGGCGGGTAGCAATAATAAGAATGGCGACAACCAGTACGATCATGCCAATAATCAAAAAGGGTAACTGAACCGACGACGCTTCGGCCTGTAAATACGTATCCAGTTGCTCGGGTGACATACCCTGCTGCTCATTGGCCGACAGCGTACGCCCGGACAGAATAAACATACCGCCCAGCAGCGGAGCCAGAAATGCCGCCAGCCCGTTAAACGATTGCGCAAAATTGAGCCGCTGTGTAGCCGACTCAGCGGGTCCAAGGACCAGCATGTATGGATTGGCCGATGTTTCCAGCAGCGTAAGTCCGCTGGCAATCACAAACAACGCCAGCAGAAACAAACTATATAGCCGCTGTTCGGCTGCCGGATAAAACAGAAACGTACCAAAGGCAAATAACAGCAGCCCCAGCGTAATGCCCGCTTTATAGCTGTACCGCCGAACAAACAGCCCCGCTGGCAGGGCGACTACGAAATAGGCAATGTAGGAAGCTGAGTCGATCAGTGCCGATTGGGCATCCGATAACTGGCAGGCTTTTTTGAGGTGGGGAATCAGGATCGGATTCAGGTTGAGCACAAAGCCCCACAGGAAAAAGAGCACCGTGATGATACTAATGGCGAAACGGTTCTGGGCTGAGTTCATGGAAACAGGCAACGGAGTTTCTGACTCCACAAAGGACATATATTTCTTATTGGTGATTAAGTAGGAACTTATCAATATTATAAGCTATTTTAACCACAAAAGCGACACTTACCGTAATTCCCTATCAATAAATTGGCATGAAACCGCAGCTGTTACAGGTAACCACGGCACCGAACCGGTCCTTTAGTGTTCGGCAGGAGCTGATTCCGAACATCAATAACCGCTGGCATTGCCACAAAGAAGTTGAACTGATTTACTTTCACCGGGGGAGTGGTACGCAGTTCGTCGGGGATAGTATTCGCCGATTTAAAGCTGGCGATGTGGTGCTGGTCGGCGCTAATCTGCCCCACTACTGGTATTATGATCGCGACGAAACCGAGCCGGGTGAGTCGAAGGCCTGTCGGCTGCCGTATTCCACGGTTATTCACTTCACGGAAGATTTCTGGGGACATCAGTTTCTGACCCTGCCTGAGAATAAATCGCTCAAGACCACACTGGACCGGGCCCGGCGGGGCTTGTCCTTATCGGGCTTCATCGGGCAGCGCGTAGCTAGTCTGATGGAGAAACTCTATCAGGCTGAAGATCCCTACCGCATTATTGGACTAATGGAATGTATGTTAACAGCCGGGGAAACGGACGACAGCAGTTACCTGGCGTCGCTGGGTTTTCATTATGAAGCGTCGGAAGCTGAAGATGAACGACTCAACACGATTTACAACTATACGCTTATTCATTTCTGCGAGAAGATTCGGCTGCCCGACATCGCTTCACTGGTGGGGCTAGTACCGAATTCGTTTTGTCGGTATTTCAAATCACGGACGGGAAAGTCGTACTCGCAGTTTCTACTGGAGATCCGGGTTGGACATGCCTGTAAGCTGCTAATCGACGGGTCGATGAACATCAAGCAGATCTGCTACGAGAGTGGATTCAACAACTTCACGTGTTTCTACAAGAAGTTTAAAGAGGTAACCGGCCGAAGCCCGCTGCTATACCAGCGATTCCACCAGGAAAAGCGCTGACACATCAGCGGGTAGCAGAAAATCGGCAGGACAATTTGATTACTCGTCGTCGTCCAGGTCAGCGCCGGACTCCATAGCGGCTACTTCGTCGTTGGTGGTCTCGGTGTCGAAGTCGGTTGAATCGAAATCGGTTTGATCGAGGGTAGTCTCCTCCGGCTGTTGGTTTTCCATGACTGGTTGCGTTAGGGTAAGAAGTAACTGGTCAGAACGATGCGCGAATGGTTTTACGCGTCGGTGAGAGCGTAAATAAGCAGTGATTCAGGGGGTATCGTTAGCTGACCCATGCCGGTTAGTGTGTCGGGCGATGCTACTGAATTCGTAGCGGCTGAGACTGTCCACTGCGGGTCAGTCGAGTCGAGGAGTTTCTGCCACTGTTTTCCGGCAGCCGGGGTGGGGATCGACTGTGATTCCTGGGAAAAATTCAGCAGACACACTACCACCTGATCGGCCTGCCAGCGATGCAGCATCAACGTTTGTTGATCGGCATACGCGTCGGCCCGTAGGTTTTGCCGGTCGAGGTGGCGCAGGACCGGATGGCTTTTCCGCAGGGCAATCAGCGCCTGGTAGTACGCGAGCATGGTCCGGTGCGGTTCCTGCTCACGAAGCGCCCACTGCAGTTTAGACCGCTGGAAGGTTTCTTCCGTTTGCGGGTCCGGTACGACGCCATTGCCCCGGAAATCGGAAAACTCATCTTCCCGACCCTGCCGCACGGTCTCGACAATGCTTGGTTCCGTGTGACTGACGAAATACTGGAACGGTGCTGTCTCACCCCACTCTTCACCCATAAACAGCAGCGGTACGTAGGGGCTTACGAGCACCGCGCCAGCCAGCAGCTTTTGCATGGAAAAACTGTACAACGCACTTGAGCGCTCGCCTTGTTTGCGATTGCCGATCTGATCGTGATTCTGCGAGAAGACAATAAACTGATGGCCGGGGTTGGTCTCGGCCCGTCGACCGAACCGTTTCTGACGCGTGGCCGAGAACTGACCATCGTAGACGTACGCATCCCGGTACGACTTGGCCAGGTGCTGTACACCGTCGAAATCGGCATAATAACCCGTCTTTGCCTGACCAGCGCAGACTTGCAGGGCGTGGTGAAACTCATCCATCCACTGCGCATCCATCCCGTAGCCGCTGCTGGGCGGGTTAATGTAACGGGGGTCGTTCAAATCGTTTTCAACAATGAGATGATACTGTCGGCCCGTTGTTTCCATCAACTGGTCGACCTGCTGCCGAAGTTCTTCCAGTACATGCAGCGGACTGAAATCCTTAATGGCATGGACCGCGTCCAGGCGCAGTGCATCGATGTGAAAATCGCGTAGCCACATCAGTGCGTTTTCGATGATAAATTGCCGGACGCCATCGCACCAGGTATCGTCGACGTTGATGGCGTCGCCCCAGGGGGTGCGGTATTTGTCCGTCAGATACGGACCAAACTCGGGCAGATAGTTGCCTTCGGGGCCGAGATGGTTATAGACGACATCGAGCACAACGGCGATGCCCTTCCGGTGGCAAGCGTTGACCAGGTGTTGCAGGGCGGCCGGACCACCGTAGGCGTTTTCGGCCGCAAAGGCAAAGACGCCGTCGTAGCCCCAGTTGCGCCCATCCGGAAACTGGCTGATCGGCATGATTTCCAGAGCGTTGACGCCCAGCGCGTTGAGGTGGTCGAGCGTTTCTTCCAGCGCCAGAAATGTCCCGTCGGTGGTGACGGTGCCCGTGTGAACTTCATAGAGCAGATAATCGGCTAGGTCGGGGTTACGCCAGTCCTGATCGGTCCAGGGAAACCAGGCCGTGTCGACGGCTGCCGATGGGCCGTGTACACCCTGCGGTTGATACAGTGAAGCGGGGTCCGGGCGTTCGTACTGGCCGTTTAGTACAAATCGATATTGGTCTCCGGGGCGGATACGATCGGTGGTCAGCGCCCAATAGCCCATAGCCTGCTGATCGAGCGGTAGTACGTCCGGTTGCCCGTATACCTTAATGGCCACCTGATCGACTAGTGGTGCCCACACCAAAACGTTCGCCTGATTGTCGGCGGGAAACGTAACACCCAACGTCCGCCGATCGGGGGTAATTCGGTACTCCATATGCCTGTTTCGTGAATGCCTTCGTATTGACTACCGGGTGAATCGGTTAAGGTCAACATTATGCTCGGTAAACGGCTTGACGGGTTCGGCTACCTGTTCAGGCTAGTCCGGAATGAGCATACGGTCCTTACAGCAGGAACCGACCGGACTGCCGCAATACCCGGACTCAGGTTGGCCGGTTAACCGTATCTGCATCTCAAAAAGGCATGGTAGCGGTGTCGCGCGGGTTCGGAAGGATGCCAGATTCCCGGTACGTTTGCCGGTTTGCCGATTCGAAAGTGTGCCATGCAGCCGGCCGTACTGATGCGTTTGATCAGACCATCGTCTGAGTTTTGGTCTTTACATGACTGGCCTGATGAAGGTCAACCGGTGGACTGACGCTGGTCAGCGGGGGCGGGAACGGCGCTGGCCAATTTTGTGCTCGCTCACCGGGTTGCTACGGCGAACTGCGTCTGTTTCGTCTGAAACCTGCCCGGCTTACCGGTGAGCGCTACCGAATAGTTCCGCTTATGATTATCCTTGTTTTCTTTCTGGTACACTGGTACCTGTCGGTGCTGATGCAGACCGTTTTTCTTCATCGCTATGCGGCCCATCAGATGTTTACGATGCGTAAAGGCTGGGAAAAAGTTTTTTACGTCGTCACGTTCATCGCTCAGGGGTCGTCGTTTCTCAGCCCCCGCGCGTATGGGATCATGCACCGCCTGCACCACGCTCATGCCGATACACAGGACGACCCGCACTCACCGGAGTTTTCCAAAAACCTGTTCGATATGATGTGGAAGACCCGGCTCTATTATAACGACATCCTGAACAGTCGGGATACGATTCCGGTGCGGTTTAAAAAAGGCGTACCCAACTGGGCATGGATGGAGCGGTTCGGCGATCGCTGGATCGTGCGGGTCACCTGGATGGCGATCTACGTGCTGGTCTATGTGCAGTTCGCGGTGTCGCCCTGGCTCTTTCTGCTGCTACCGATTCATTTTCTGATGGGACCGGTTCACGGCGCTATCATCAACTGGTACGCGCACCGCTACGGCTACACCAATTTCACCGTCGACGATACCGCGAGGAACCTCCTGCCGTTTGACTTTCTGATGATGGGTGAATCGTATCATAACAATCACCACAAGTTCGGGGGGCGGCCTAATTTCGGCGGTTTTCGCTGGCACGAATTCGACCCGGCCTACCCGCTACTAAAACTGCTCAATAGCCTGCATATCATTCAGCTCCGCCATGGCCGCGACGAAGCGTATATGTAAGGCTGGTAGGGATGTATGAGAAAGGCTACGTTTGTCATATGACAAGTCCGCATACAATTGATAGCGAAATAAATAAGCTCAAACGTAGCTGACTACCATGATAAAAGAGCCGAAGACGATTGATTTTTGCGCATCAGGCCGTCAACTGTCGAATGAAGATTTCGTTCTGATCAGTCAATGGATCAAGAAAAAACAGGCCGATAAGGCCGTAAAGGACTCAAAAGCGCGTTAAAAAAACACGCTCAAGCCGAGCGTTCAGAGTAGAACTAATGTCAGACTGGTATCGCTCTTTACAGGCCGGGCGACCTGTTATCGGATTACGTGCCCAGGTTATCATAGTATAGCCTAACCAGCCAAGAACGAAAAGGCTGGATGCGATCGCCACCCGTCGTTGGGCGAGTAAAGGCGTCGTTTGTCGAATAAATGACGGTTGGGGAGTGGTATAACGCCGTTGGGCCGACAAGGCTGTTAAGTACTACCGCCGACCTGTAGTTTTGTCTATCCGTTTTTAAATCGACGCGGATGGTATGACTCGTTTCAGACTTCCAAAACCCCACCGACGCGTTTGGTATCAAAGTATATTCTGGCTGGGTTACTTCCTCCTTGGGTGGCTCAGTTCAAGCACGTACGTCGAAGACTACAAGATCAGCCTGTGGTGTGTCCTGCTCAGCTTTCCCCTGCTGATGATGGCCGGTTACTGGCACCTGTTCATTACCGTCAGGCGCTATCTGCTCGTGGGGCACATGACCGGATTCTGGCTGAACCTGGTGGGCGGACTCACTGTCTTCGGCTTGCTGGGGCGGTCCATCAACTACCTGTTTTTTTACCCGAGCTACTACCCGGAAGGCTTACAGAAACCACTGCTGTACTGGCCTAAAATCCTGACTGAATCCTTGGAAATTCACCTGGTGGCGGGCCTGTTTATCGCCATCGAGCTGGCCCGGCATGCGCTTCAGCAACAGCAGCTGAGCGACACCTATCGCCGGGAAAAACTGGCCGCTGAATACCGGTTGTTACAATCGCAGGTGCAGCCCCATTTCCTTTTCAACACGCTGAACAACCTGACGTCGGTGTCGATGAGACAGCCCGCGCAGATGCCGCGTCTGCTGCAACGGCTGGCAGGCTTGCTCAGCTACCAACTCCACGAGTGCCACCGGTCTGTGGTGCCGCTCGCCAAAGAAATCAGCTATCTGTCGGACTACATCGCGCTGGAGCAGCTCCGCTACGGCGACAGGCTCGACGTGCAGACAAATTTCAACGAGCTGACGGCCCTCGATAACCTGATGATTCCACCTTTGCTGCTGCTGCCGTTCGTGGAGAATGCCTTCAAGCATGGTGCCGCCCGGACCGAAACCGACTGCTGGATTCAGCTGCACGTATCGCACTGCATGAACCGGCTGGTGTTTTCGGTCGAGAACTCAGTACCCGATACTGAACCGTATCCCGAAGCGTCGGGGCTGGGGCTGACTAACCTGCGAAAGCGGCTGGATATTCTGTTTCCCGGTCAGTACGAGCTGGTGACACTACCCGAAGACAGTCTGTTTCTGGCCGTCCTTAAATTCAACGTGAACTGATGCCGATACGCTGCTTTGTACTGGATGACGAACCGCTGGCCACCGACCTGCTCAGCGACTACATCGGCCGCCTGACCGACCTGCATCTGGTCGGCGTGTCGAACAGTCCGACGCAGGCACTGCTGACGCTTCAGCAACTGTCGGCAACAGGCGCACCGGTCGAGGTGCTGTTTCTGGATATTCACATGCCCCGCCTGACGGGTTTCGATCTGCTCCGACCGCTGGGCTACCGACCCAAAGTGATTTTTACGACGGCTTACCGTGAGTATGCCCTCGACAGCTATGAATTCGACGTGGTCGATTTTCTGGTAAAGCCTATTTCCTTCGAGCGGTTCCTGCAATCAATCGGCAAGATCTACCGCTTTCTGCCGAATGCCGTTGCGCAGACAGAACCTCCGCCACCCAGTCAGAAAGCGCGGGAATATCAGTACTTCAAGGTCGACAAGGAAATGGTCAAGCTCGATCTGGCCGATATACTCTGGATCGAGAGCCTGAAAGATTATGTCCGCATTCACACCAAGACCGCCGAGCTGGTATCCTATCTACGAATCAGCTATCTGGAAGAAAAGTTGCCGCCGGATCGGTTTGTCCGTATTCATAAATCGTTCATCGTAGCCCTGGAACACGTTCAGGCGATCAGTGCTACTTACATCCGCATCAACAACGAAGAGCTGCCCATTGGCCGCATGTATAAAGCTCGACTGGACGATGTGTTGGCCCGTACCCGCCCCGATTCCTGACGGCGCGGGGGGCTGACTAGCCCTGCGTTATATACACTTGTCAGGAACTTTGTCGGCCTGATTCTCCTGTTTATCCTGATACTCACTAAAAATCACCAGTTACCACGAATACAACCTGTTACTTACAACCTGATGCACTCAACTCATAAACCCCTTTTACTCATCTGTCTGGCCGCGCTACTGGGGCAGCTTGGGTGCCGTTCATCGTCGGGTGATACGACCCCGCCGGTCGAGGTGCCGACGTTACCCGTGGCAACCGTTAAAACCGCGTCGGTAACGACCTACCAGGAATTTGCGGCCACCCTCGAAGGCAAGACCAACGTCGATATTCGCCCACAGGTCGAAGGCTATCTGGAAAAAATTTACGTCGACGAAGGGGCAACCGTCCGCAAGGGGCAGCCCCTGTTTCGTATCGATACCCGTACCTACCAGCAGCAGGCGGGCAGCGCCCGGGCGAGCTTGTTGGCGGCACAGGCCAATCAGGATAAGGCAGCGCTGGAGGTGAGCCGGCTAGCCCCGCTGGTTGAAAACAACGTGGTGTCGGATGTGCAGCTCAAGGCCGCACAGTCTGCCTACGCAGCTGCCAGGGCCAATGTCGAACAGGCCCGGTCGATGGTCGGTAATGCCAGCGTTAACCTGAACCGGACGCTGATAACGGCCCCGGCCAGTGGCTTCATCGGGCGACTGCCGTACAAAGTCGGCAGTCTGGTGGGGCGGGCCGAGGTGATGCCGCTGACGACGGTGTCGGACGTGCACGATATCTACGCGTATTTTTCCATGGGCGAAACCGATTTCCTGCATTTCACCCAACAGGCTGCAGGCGCTAGCCTGGCCGACAAAATCAGCAAGCTGCCTCCCGTGCAACTGCTGCTGTCCGACGGTAGCACCTACGGCCGGCCGGGGCGCATTGAAGTGGTGTCGGGGCAATTCGACAAAACGATGGGGGCAATCAGTTTTCGGGCCGTCTTCCCAAACCCGCAGGGGCTGTTGCGGTCGGGGATCAGTGGGCGCGTCCGTATTCCGGAGCCGCATCCGTCGGCGATCGTCGTCCCACAGGAAGCGACCTTCGAACGACAGGATCGGGTCTTTGTCTACGCCCTTGCCGACAGCAACAAAGTGGTGAGCCGAGCCCTGCATGTAGCGGGGAAAAGCGGCACAAACTACCTGGTTACGAAAGGCGTGCAGCCCGGTGAGCGAATCGTGCTGCAGGGCATCGACCGCCTGCGTGACGGCGACGCCATCAAGCCCCGCCTGACGACCGATAGCCTGTCGGCGCTGAACGCATCGGCGCGCTAGACCCTGGAGCTTTTCATCCGTTCGGTGCTGTCAACGTGGCGTCGGACATTCACAACCAACTCATGCTTAAATTATTTATTGAACGCCCGGTGCTGGCTACGGTCATTTCGATCCTGCTGGTCATTCTGGGGGTTATATCGCTGGTGTCGCTGCCGGTGACGCAGTTCCCCGAGATTGCGCCCCCCAGCGTACAGGTGGCCGCATCGTACCCCGGTGCCAACGCCGAGGTGGTATCCCGGTCGGTAGCAACACCCCTGGAAGAAGCCATCAACGGGGTTGAAAATATGTCGTACATGACCTCGACAGCGGGGAACGACGGCTCGGTTGCCATTAACGTATATTTCAAACTGGGCACCAACCCTGACCTAGCGGCCGTAAACGTGCAGAACCGGGTTGCCAAGGCTACCAGTTTGTTGCCCGCTGAAGTTATCCAGGCTGGTATCTCGACGCAGAAGCAGCAGAACAGCATGATTATGATTCTGCTGCTCAACAGCACCGACGATGCTTACGACGAAACCTTTTTGCAGAACTACGCCAAAATTAACCTGATTCCAGAGTTACAGCGGGTCAACGGGGTGGGGCAGGTGATGGTCTTTGGCGTCAAGGATTACGCCATGCGGGTCTGGCTCAAGCCCGACCGGCTGGTCGCGTATGGGCTGTCGCCACAGGAAGTACTGGGCGCGATACGGGAGCAGAACCTCGAAGCCGCACCGGGTAAGATTGGCGAAAGCAGTCAGGAGTCGTTCGAATACGTTATCAAGTACAAAGGCAAACTAAACCAGCCCGATCAGTACGAGAACATCGTGTTGAAAGCCAACGCCGACGGATCGACTATTCTGCTCAAAGACGTTGCCCGCGTCGAATTTGGGTCATTTACTTACAGTGGCGGCACGCGCGTCAATGGGCGGCCCAGCGTCGGGATTGCGATCAACCAGATGGCCGGATCCAACGCCAACGACATCCAGGTTGCTGCGCTGGAAATCATGGACAAAGCGAAAGGCGCGTTCCCAAGGGGCATCAACTACACCATTGGCTACAGCACCAAAACTTTCCTCGACGAGTCGATCGATCAGGTCATCCACACGCTCATCGAAGCGTTTATCTTGGTATTTATCGTCGTTTTTCTGTTTTTGCAGGACTTCCGGTCGACGCTGATTCCGGCGATTGCCGTGCCAGTAGCGATCGTGGGTACGTTCTTTTTTATGAAGCTCTTTGGCTTTACGATCAACCTGCTGACACTCTTTGCGCTGGTGCTGGCGATCGGGATTGTGGTCGATGATGCCATCGTGGTGGTTGAAGCGGTTCACGCCCGAATGTCGTCGGGGAAGCAGTCGGCGAAGGCGGCTACCATCCGGTCGATGCAGGAAATTTCGGGTGCTATCGTGTCGATTACACTGGTAATGGCAGCCGTGTTCGTACCGGTCGGTTTTATGAATGGGCCGGCGGGCGTGTTTTATCAGCAATTTGCTTTTACGCTGGCTATCGCTATCCTGATTTCGGCAGTCAACGCCCTGACGCTCAGTCCGGCGCTGTGCGCACTGCTGTTGAAAGATACCCATCAGCCCGAGCACGATGCCCCAAAAAAAGGGTTCGTCAATCGGTTCTTCGCGGCTTTCAACGTAGGCTTTACATCGCTGACCGACCGATACGTCGGCGGGTTGCGGTATCTGGTACGCCACAAAGCGGTTGCCCTGAGCGGACTGGCGCTGGTGACGGCCGTTACCGTTTGGCTGATGCGTATAACACCGACCGGTTTCATCCCGTCGGAAGATCAGGGCTTCCTGGCCTATTCATTGAAACTTCCAGCGGGTGCGTCGATGCAACGGACCGAGAAAGTGACGAGTAAAATCGACGGTATCCTGAAAAAGATGCCGGCTATCGATCAGCACATCGAAATCAGTGGGCTGAACATGCTGGCCAATTCACAGAGTCCGTCGTATGCTGCCGGATTCGTTAACCTCAAGCCGTATGCAGAGCGTGGTGCCGTGAAAAATCTGCAACAGGTAGTCGATTCGGTGGCCAAACAGGTGGCGGGTATCGAAGAAGGGCGGGTCGACGTGTTTACGATGCCGACCGTTCCTGGCTTCAGCAACGTCGATGGGTTTGAACTACTCCTGCAGGATCGCACCGGCGGAAAACTCGACAAGCTGGGAGCGACAGCCAACGCCTTTATCGAAGAACTGGGCAAGCGACCTGAAATCGGCGCGGCATTCACCACCTTCGATACCGGAACACCCCAGTTCGAACTCGGAATCGATGTTAGGAAAGCCAAGCAACTGGGCGTATCGACCAGTGATATTCTGCAGACCATGCAGGTCTATTACGGCAGCTCGTTTGCATCGGACTTCAACCGATTCGGTAAGTTCTACCGCGTGATCGCGCAGGCCGACGCCCCCTACCGGGCCGATCCGGCTACGCTGAACAGTATCTATGTCAAGAATCAGGCGGGGCAGATGGTACCGATGACCACGTTTGTCACGCTCAAGCGGGTTTACGGGCCGGAATCGGTAACGCGTAACAACCTATTTACGTCGGTCGCCATTAACGGGCAGGCCAAACCCGGCTATAGTACGGGCGACGCGATCCGGGCCGTGGAAGAAGTCGCTAAACAGAAACTGCCGGTGGGTTACACCTACGAGTGGACGGGGATGACGCGCGAAGAAATTGCTGCCGGTAGTCAGACGAGTCTGATCTTTATTCTGAGTCTGGTATTCGTGTATTTCCTGCTCGCGGCTCAGTACGAGAGCTACATCCTGCCCTGGGCGGTGCTGCTCTCCATCCCGACCGGTATTCTGGGCGTGTTCCTGGCTATCAATCTGGCCGGTATCGACAACAACA